>JACADX010000009.1 GCA_013389125.1 Parvularculaceae bacterium
ACGTCGCCTTCCGCCGCCTTGAGCGGCACTTTGAGATCCGAAAAGTCGACGCCCCCAAGGAGGAGCCCGACAGGCGGCATGATGACGTCGTCCACAAGCGACTTCACGATCGTGCCGAACGCGCCGCCGATGATGATGCCGACCGCCATGTCGAGCACATTGCCCTTGACCGCGAACTCCTGAAACTCCTTGAGAATGCCCATAGCCAATCCTCTCAAAAGCGCGGCAAGGCGCGGCGCTTGCCCTCTGAACAGGAGGACGCTAGCGGGATTTGCAGCGGCTGCAACTCAAATGCGTATACGGCGCGTCGCCCGCACGTTTCGATTGCAAAAGGAGCCTTGCTCGCAGACCTAGCGGTTCGAGCGCTATTTGCAGGCCTGCGCCGCCCGATCAAGCGCCGCCGAAATTCCCGACAGCGAGACGACATAGCTCGTCGCGGTGCCGCGGCTCGACGTCGCGCTGATCTTCATGTCGGCGCCCCGCCGCATCGCGGCGATGAGGCTTTGTTCGGCGGAAGCGCTTTCGATGAACGCTTCGTTGTCCGAGACGTACATGTCCCACTTTTCGGAACCTATCCGAATCGTCGGCGCAGGCGCTTCCTGAAGATTGTAACCGACCCTAAGGCTCGGCTGGTTGGTCGCGGCGCCGGACTTCCACGTTGCGACGAGGAAGAAGATGTCTCCATGATTGACCGTCTTCGGCGACTTGTCCGACGCCTCGGCCGCCGCAAAGCAGATCCGGTCGGTTCCGGTCTCATGGACGAAGACGCTCCAGTCCTTGAAGATCGCGAGCGGCGTCGGCTCGGCGCCGGCAGGCGCTGTCGCAAGCGCCGCGATCGCGGCAAGACCGGACACAATGCGAATCCTCATTCTGAAAACTCCCGACCTCTCCTGGCGTCGCGCCCGACCATACAGCGCTTCGCGGACATAAAAAGACATGCCGGGCGCGAATTGCGCCCCACACCCTCATACGTCATAAGAGCGCCGATTCTTGAGGAATTTGCGAACGGAGGCAATCAGTGATCCCGGGACGAGACAGCCTGAAAACCAAGAAGAATCTGACCGTCGGCGGGAAGACCTACGCGATTTACTCCCTCAAGACGGCGGAGAAGCATCTCGGCGACCTCTCCCGCCTGCCCTTTTCCCTCAAAGTCCTTCTCGAAAACCTACTCCGGTTCGAGGACGACCGGTCGGTCAGGACGGACGACATCAGGGCCTTCGCCGACTGGCTGAAGACCGGCGCCAGCGACCGTGAAATCGCCTATCGCCCGGCGCGGGTCCTGATGCAGGACTTCACCGGGGTTCCGGCCGTCGTCGATCTCGCAGCGATGCGCGACGCCATGAAGGCGCTCGGCCAGGACCCCGAAAAGATCAATCCGCTCGCCCCGGTCGACCTCGTCATCGACCACTCCGTAATGTTGGACTATTTCGGCGGCCCCAATGCCTACAATAAAAACGTCGACCGCGAATATGAGCGAAACGGCGAGCGCTACCAGTTTCTGAAGTGGGGCCAGGGCGCGTTCAACAATTTCCGCGTCGTGCCGCCCGGCACCGGCATCTGCCATCAGGTCAATCTTGAATACCTCGCCCAAACGGTCTGGATCGCCGATCACAAGGGCGAGACTTACGCTTATCCCGACACGCTGGTCGGCACTGACAGCCATACGACGATGGTGAACGGACTTTCCGTTCTCGGCTGGGGGGTCGGCGGCATCGAGGCGGAAGCGGCGATGCTCGGCCAGCCGGTGTCAATGCTCATTCCGGAAGTGATCGGTTTTCGCCTTTCGGGCAAGCTTCCAGAGGGAACGACGGCGACGGACCTTGTCCTCACCGTCACGCAGATGCTGCGCAAGAAGGGCGTCGTCGGAAAGTTCGTCGAGTTCTTCGGCCCTGGCCTCGATCACCTCGCACTCGAGGACCAGGCGACGATCGCCAACATGGCGCCGGAATATGGCGCGACCTGCGGGTTCTTCCCCATAACCGCGGAAACGATCCGCTATCTGAAAGCGACCGGACGCAATCCCGAGCGCGTCGCGCTCGTCGAAGCCTATGCCCGGGAACAGGGCATGTGGCGCGACGCGGCGACGCCCGAGCCGAAATTCACGGATACTCTTGAACTTGACCTTTCGGCCGTCGCGCCGTCCCTCGCCGGTCCAAAGCGCCCGCAGGACCGCGTTCTCTTGAAAGACGCGCCGGCATCCTTCGCAAACGCACTCGACAAGGAATATGGGCAAGCGGGCCAGCTGGCGAAGCGCGTTCCGGTCAAAGGCGAGGCCTTCGACCTCGGCAACGGCGACGTCGTCATCGCCGCCATCACGTCATGCACGAACACCTCGAACCCCTCCGTCCTGATGGCGGCGGGACTTGTCGCGCGAAACGCGCGAAAGCGCGGCCTCAAGGCGAAGCCGTGGGTCAAGACCTCGCTCGCGCCGGGGAGCCAAGTCGTCACCGATTATCTGAAGGCCGCGGGCCTTCAGGACGATCTCGACGCGCTCGGCTTCAACCTTGTCGGCTATGGCTGCACGACCTGCATCGGCAATTCGGGTCCCCTCCCTGAGCCGATCAGCGCGGCCATTCAGGAAAATAACCTCGCCGTCTGTTCGGTCTTGTCGGGCAACCGCAATTTCGAAGGCCGCGTGTCGCCCGACGCGCGCGCCAACTATCTCGCCTCGCCGCCGCTCGTCGTCGCCTACGCGATCGCCGGTTCGCTCAACATCAATCTGACTACCGATCCGATCGGCAAGGATAGTGACGGCAAGGACGTGTACCTCAGGGACATCTGGCCGACGAACCGGGAAATCGCCGGCGTTGTCCGGGAGCACGTCACCGCGAAAATGTTCGCGACGCGCTACGCCGACGTCTTCAAGGGCGACGCGAAGTGGCGGAAAATCGACGCCGGCGACGGAGAGACCTATCGCTGGCCGATCTCGACCTATGTCGCGAAGCCGCCCTATTTCGCGGGCATGACGATGACGCCAAAGCCGATTCAGCCGATCGAAAGGGCGCGCATCCTCGCGCTCTTCGGCGACTCGATCACGACGGACCACATCTCGCCCGCCGGCGACATCAAGGAAAATGGACCCGCCGGCCAGTACCTCAAAGACCATCAAGTGCCGGTCTCGGAGTTCAACTCCTACGGATCGCGGCGCGGCAACCATGAGGTGATGATGCGCGGCACGTTCGCTAACATCCGCATCAAAAACCAGATGCTGAAAGGCGTTGAGGGGGGCTTTACGAGGCACGTGCCCTCCGGCGAGCAGCTCTCGATCTATGACGCGGCGATGCGATACATGACGGCGGGAACGCCGCTCGTCGTTTTCGCTGGCAAGGAATACGGCACCGGGTCATCGCGCGACTGGGCCGCGAAAGGAACGGTCCTCCTTGGCGTCAAGGCCGTCATCGCCGAAAGCTTCGAGCGCATTCACCGCTCGAACCTCATCGGCATGGGCGTCCTTCCCTTGCAGTTCAAGGAAGGCGACGGCTGGGCTTTACTCGGCCTTACGGGCGATGAGGAGATCACTGTTCACGGCGTTGACAGGCTGAGCCCTCGTTCAGACGCGAAGATCACGATCAAATCCGCCGAGGGCGGGGCGCGCGACATTTCCGTTCGGGTACGGATCGATACCGCCGACGAGCTCGAATATTACCGCCACGGCGGCATCCTTCCCTATGTGGTGAGGCAGCTTGCCGCCGCGTGACCGGAAAGACCTGGCGGGGTTCTTCGCGATCCGGAGACAGTTCGAACCGCGCAGCGGATGCGCGCTCGACAATAGCAGCGCAATTCCCTTGCCAAGCCAAATCCGCCGCGCTTTGCCGTTTGGCGCGCCCATCGCGTGCAAGGGCGTCAGAAAGATTCCCCGGCCGGTTGAAGAACGAGCGATAAAATTGCGGCGGCGCGCGACGCTGCGCGATATTTATTCAAAATTTATTTATTTTGTTGCCGGTTCACGGCGCCGTGATAGCGTTTCCCTCCGCCTACCAATCAACACAATCCAACTGGAGGGAAAACGGTGAAAAGGCTCAAACTTGCAGCGCTTGCTGCGGCGTCGACTGTCGCCCTGATGTCGCCGGCGATGGCCGCGAAATACATCTTGCAGGCCGGAACCGCGGGGTTCCCGGCCGACCTTGACGCGCAGGTGACGCGCGCCGGCGGCGTTCTTGAAAAGACGTTCCCCTTCGGCGTCGCGATCGTCAGCGCCAGCAAGGCGTTCAAGATCAAGGGCGTGTCGGTCGCGCTCGACATCGGATACGACATCCAGCAGGAGCGGATCGTAACGTCGGACGAACTCAGCGAATTCGTCGGACCGCCGAATAGCGGCGACAATGACCGCTTCTTCAATCTCCAATACGGCCACAACTATGTCGGCGCCGTTGAGTCTTGGAACAAAGGTTTTCGCGGGGCTGGCGTCCGTGTCGCCGTTCTCGACACTGGCTTCGACCTCGATCACGTGGACCTCGAAGCAAACATAGACTTCGCCTCCAGCGCCGACATGACCGGCGAGGGACTTTCGTTCGGCGTGCCGGGCTTCAGCCACGGGACGCATGTCGCCGGCACCATTGCGGCCAGGGACAACGGCATCGGCACGATCGGCGTCGCGCCGGAAGCGACCCTCGTACTCGTGAAGGTCTTGTCCGACGCCGGCTCAGGCACCTTCGAAGACATCATTGACGGCATCTATCACGCCGCCAACCAGAATGTTCAGGTGATGAACATGAGCCTCGGCACAGTCATTCCGCGCGCGAGCAGCGCGCCGGGCAATCTTCCGGGCGATTCTGCGCTGATTTCGGCGCTCGCGAACGCCGTCAAAGCCGCGATGGCCTATGCGACGGCGCAAGGCGTCACGGTCGTCGTTTCCGCCGGCAACCCCGGCGCCGCTCTTGACGGCGACGGCAGCAATGTCCGCTTCCAGACCGGCCTCGGCCACAATCTCGGCATCGCTGCGACAACCGCCGTCGGCTACTATGCCGGCGGATCCTCGTTTCCAAATTCCGGCCAAACTCTCGTTCCGGCGAGCTACACCAATTACGGCACGTCGATGGTCGATTTCGCCGCGCCGGGCGGTGATGCGCTTTATCCAGGCAATGAACTTTGCGTCGTTCCCGCAGGGGCCGGGACAGTCACGCAGTTCTGCTGGGTGCTTGACCTGATCTTGAGCACGAGCAGCAACTTGAACCCGGCGGTCGCGAGCTATGCATGGGCCGGCGGCACCTCGATGGCCTCGCCGCATGCGGCGGGCGTAGCGGCGCTCATCATTTCCGAGACCGGAAATTCCGATCCCGAATTCGTCGCCGCGGAAATGCGAAAGCGCGCGGTCGACGGTGGAAAGGCCGGCCGCGACGACTTCTTCGGCCACGGCCAGGCGAACACCGGAAACTAACCCTTATACGGATCAAATCGGAGCGGGCCCCTTGAGGGGCCCGTTTTCTTGTCTTCACGTACAACCGACGGTTGCTGGATATCGCCGTTGCAGGCGCTAGCTTCCTGCAACTGCTGATCGCGAGACGGGTTGGGCGCCGCCTCGTCGTTTGGCCGATTTGCGGCTTGCGGCGACTGGGGACAGATGCGGGCGCGCCTTTCGATCGTTCGTGCGTTGGCGGCGCTCGCCGCCGTTTTCGGCTGCGCCGACGCGAGCCCATGGAACCGCGCTGACGGCGATGTCTTCGTCGCAAGCCGCTTCGACTACTTCTGGTCGACGACCGGCGTCAGCCGTTACGAGCGCTACGGTTCGGACGCCTATCTCGAGTTCGGGCTGACGCCGAACTGGATGCTGTCGGGCAAGGTCTACTACGGGACCGCGATTTCCGATTCCGGTCTTGGCCGCTTTTCAAGGACGCGGTTCGGAGAGTCGGAACTCTCGTTGCAAAGACAGCTGCAGCGCGGAGCCCATTCCGCGACCGCCGTCAGCATAGCGGGCGCATGGTCGGAGAGGCTTGCTGACGGACTTCGCACGCCGTTCGTCGAACCTGATGTCGATCTCGAACTGCGCGCGCTGCACGGACGCGATCTCATCCTCGATCCGCTCAAGGTCTTCCTGGTCGGCGAGACGGCGTATCGGCGCCGCTTCGGCGCGGCCGCCGATCAGCTGCGCGCCGATGCGCTCATCGGCCTCGAACCGTCTTCGCGGTGGCTCTTCATGGCGGAGGCGCGATCGCAAATCTCGCTCGGCAATGAAGGGCGCGGCGGAGACGACTATTCAGTTGTCAAAGGGCGCGCATCGATCGTCTGGCGCCGATGGAATCGCTGGTCGCTCATCGTCGGCGGCGAAAAGGAGTTCGCTGCGCGCGCCATCACGCCCGGAACCGCCGTGTTTATCGGCGCGTGGTCCGAATTTTAGGCGCGCCGCAATGCAGGAAGATGTTTCGGTTCCCGAATATTCTCTCCAGAGTTTTCTCCGACTTCGCAAATATTTGCGCGACGGCCGCGCGCCGTGGGTTCTCGAGG
>JACADX010000103.1 GCA_013389125.1 Parvularculaceae bacterium
CGGCGACAAGCTCCTCCTCGCTCGAAAACCGGTTCGAGGGCGCGTCCTTAAGGCGCGCAAGGATCGCGCCGAAATCGCTTTCGCCGAACAACGCCTCGCCGCGCTGAATGACGGCTTTCGTGTTGGCCGCGACGGTCGCCCGGCCAAGGTCATAGGTCGCTTTCGCGCCGATCTTCGCAGTGTGATACTGACGAAGAAGCGCTTCATAACAAGCTTCCCCGCCCGGAAGGCTCTTGATCGAAAGATCGTCTCGCGCCTTCGGCATGTAAGCGTCGCGAAGGAAATCGCGATAGGCGGCGATCGCCGGCGCGATCTCGTCGGTCGCGAGCGACTTGACCGCCGCCGCGAAAACCGCGTCGCCGTCGGCGCCCGCCGCAAAGGCTAGAAGCGGCGACTCTTCCGGCGGCGCCGCGAGGATGGCGTCAAGCTGCGCGATGACCCGCGCGACGACGCGCTTCGGCGCCGAGTAGCCTTGGGCGAGGCCCGCTTCGAGATTGGCGCGATCGGTTGCGAGAAATCCGGGAAACTTTCGCCAGCGGGCGAGCGCCATGGCGCGTTCGACCGGCGTCTTGACGGGTTGCGCGCCCGCGACCT
The DNA here is from genome assembly GCA_013389125.1 of Parvularculaceae bacterium. Classification (GTDB taxonomy): domain Bacteria; phylum Pseudomonadota; class Alphaproteobacteria; order Caulobacterales; family Parvularculaceae; genus Amphiplicatus. Next base: position 595 of record JACADX010000103.1, read on the forward strand.
GCGGAAACGCATTCTGCCAGCCGCTCATGTGATTGAGACTCCAGAGCGGCTGTTTGCAGACGCGCACGCCGATCTGCGCCTCAAAGGCTTCCTTCAGCGTCTCATAAAGGACGTAATCCGCGCCCGCGAACGATGCGCCGGACAATTCCAGGAGACGCCGCTGAAGCCGATCCTCCGTCTGCTGAAGGCGCGCAATCGCCGCAGGCGAAACATCCTCCATCGCGGCGTAATCCTCTTTCACGACGTCGCCGAGACCGGCGTAAACGACAGCGAACGGCGAGACGTCGAGGATCGCCTCGAGATAGTCGTCGGCGATCGAATTGAGCGCGGCGGCCGGGTCAGCCGGCGCCTTCGGCGCTGATTGCCCGCACGCCGCGATCCCAAAGGCCGCCAAGACGGCAAGAACCGGTCGTTTCATATCCCCTCTCACGATTTCACGGAGAACGGCGTAAAGTCCGTCTCCTTGTCGTAGACGTCAACGCCCTCGGCGCGCTTCATGAAGCCGACGATGCGATAGGTCACGGGAGTCAAAAGCGTTTCCCATCCGACCTGCAGGAGGTAATTCGTCGCCATGACCTTCAAGACAAGCGACGTCTCCCAGACGCCTCCGAAAGCGAGCGGATAGAAGATGATCTTGTCGATCGCCTGCCCCGCCGCCGTCGATCCGATCATGCGCATCCAGAGATTCCGGCCGGCGGTCGCAACCTTCATCTTGGCGAGCACATAGGCGTTGACGAACTCCCCCGCCCAGATCGCAAGACAGGACGCGGCGACGATGCGCGGCGCCTGCGCGAAGTTGAGCGCAAAGGCCTCCTGTCGGGAAACGCCGCCGACATCGACGTTCCAGTCCGGCGCCGGCGGGACCCAGGTGATGAAGGCGGCCATGCCGGCTGCGAACGCGGCCGAAGCGACGCTCGTCCAGAAAACCCGCCGCGCTCTGGCGTAGCCGTAAACTTCCGTCAGCACGTCTCCGGCGATGTAGGAGAGCGGGAAAAACAACACGCCGGCGCCGAACGAAAAGCCCCAAAGGCTTGCGACTTTTCCCGCGCCAATGATGTTGGAGCAGACAAGGACGACGCAACTCGCCGCCATCATGAACTCGAAATAGCGAAACCGATGCGCGGAAAGCGCGCTCGCGCGGTCGATCGTCTCAATTGCCCGCATGCGGCCTATCGCTGCGTTTCCCAGCCGGTCCAGCCGGGGCCCCTTGCGACCCGTCCCGCCTTTGCGCCCGTGTGCCGCTCATTCTCGATCGTCAGGACCCCGTTGACGAACACGTCGCGAACGCCGGTCGCGAGCTGGTGCGGCTTGTCGAATGTCGCATGATCCTGAATTGCGGCCGGGTCGAAGACGACGACATCCGCGTAATAGCCTTCGCTGAGCCGGCCCCGGTCCTTCAGTTTGAGATTGAGCGCCGGCGAAAAAGTCAGCTTGCGGATCGCCTCCTCGAGGGTGATCGCGCCCTCTTCACGCACATATTTCGCGAACACCCTCGCGAAATTTCCATAGGCGCGCGGATGCGTGCTCTTTTCGAGAAATGCGCCTTCCGGGGCCATCGACCCGCCGTCGGAACCGAAGCTCACCCAGGGGCGGACGATCTGCCTTAAGAGATTCTCCTCGGACATCGTGAAATAGACGACGTCAACGCGGCTATTGTCCTCAACGACGAGGTCGATCGCCGCGTCTTCCGGCGTCGTTCCTCTCTCCGCGGCGACGCTCGCAAGCGTTCGTCCCGTGTATTTCCTGAGCGCCGGATTCTTGAACCCGATGAGAAGGACGCCGTCGGCGCCGCCGGCGTTGTGAAACCCCGCCTCGCCGCCGGCGGGGTTCCGGATTTCTTCCGCGACGCGTTTGCGGATTTCGGGGTCCTTCAGCCTTGCAACCCAGGCGTCGTGCCCGCCTTCTTGAACCCAAAGCGGCATCGCGGCGTCAAGGCCGGTCGAACTCGCCGGATAGACATACATGTCCGCGGTGACGGCGAGGCCTTCTCGTCTTGCGTCCTCGACCTTCGCGATGACAGCGTCCATCTTGTCCCAGTTGGCGCGGCCGCTCGCCTTCAGATGATAGATCTCCGCCGGAACGCCCGCCTCGCGCGCGATGCGGATCAGCTCGTCGACCGCTTCAAGGAGCTGCCCGGACTCGTTTCGGATGTGTGAGATATACATGCCGCCGAATTCGCCGGCCGCCTTCGCAAGCGCGATGAGCTCCTCGGTCGATGCGAAATTCGCCGGCGCGTAAATGAGCGATGAGCCGACGCCGAGCGCGCCCTCGCGCATCGCCGCGCGCACGAGCTCCTGCATGCGATCGAGTTCCTCAGGCGTCGCCGGCCGGTTGTCGTAGCCGATCTCGTGGATGCGCACGCTCGTCGCGCCGACGAAGGAGGCGACATTCGTCGACACGCCGCGCCTTTCGAGATAGTCGAGATATTCGCCGAGCGTCGTCCATTCGATGTCGTATTTGATATTCGACTGTCGCTCCTTGAATTCCGCCTTCATCGCGTCATTGAGCGGTCCCCAGGAGACGCCTTCGCCGAAGACCTCGAGCGTCACGCCCTGGCGGAGATCGCCCAGCGACCGCCCGTCATGGATGAGATCATCGACCGCCCAGGACAGCATGTTTATGAAGCCGGGCGCGACCGCCATTCCAGTCGCATCGATCACCTTGTCGGCGCGGGCCTTCTTGAGATCGCCGATCGCCGCGATGCGATCGCCTTCAATCGCCACATCGGCCGGAAAGCCTGGCGCGCCGGCGCCGTCATAGACCGTGCCGCCTTTGATGAGGACGTCATAATCCCCGCGCGCGCCGCAACCCGCGGCAAGCGCGAGCGCGGCGACAAGCGCGATCAGTCTTCGATTCATGGATCCGCCTCCCAGAGCCGGCGCGAAGACTAGCCTGCTCCGCGGCCAAGGTCAGCCCTTGGGCGGCCCTTCGGTCAGCGCCTTGATGACGCCGCGAAGCGTCCGGACTTCGCCTTCGCGGAGCGCCGCCCGCGCAAACGCCGTCCTCAGCTTTCTCTGCATCGCCTCGCGCTTTTCCGGCGGAAAGAAATAGCGCCGCTCTTCGAGCGCTTCAAACAAGTGGCCGATAAAGCCCTCAAACTGGGCCTTTGTCGCCTGCGGCGCAAGGACGAGATCCGAAGGCGCCGGCGCCCGGCCATCGGCGATCGCCCATTCATAGGCCATGACGACCGCCGCCTGCGCGATATTGAGCGAGGCGAATGCGGGATTGACCGGTATCGACACGACGGCGTCGGCGCGGCCGACATCCTCATTTGAGAGCCCTGCGCGCTCAGCGCCAAGCATGATCGCGCAGCGATCTCCCGCATCGATGCGCCGCTTCATTTCCTCCGCCGCGGCGCGCGGACTGAAAACCGGCAGCAGGGATTCGCGCGGACGCGCCGTCATCGCGAGCGCATAGGTGAATCCTGAGAGCGCCTGCGCAGTCGATGCGGCAAGCCTTGCCCGTTCAAGAACGAGGCTGGCCCCCGACGCCATGGCCATGGCTCTTTCGTTGGGCCATCCGTCGCGAGGATTGACGATCGCCATTTCCGAAAGACCGAAGTTCAGCATCGCCCTCGCGACGGCGCCGATGTTCTCGCCGAGCTGCGGCTCGACCAGAACGATCGCGGGCGCAGGTCGAAACGCGATTTCATTCCGCGAAAGGCGGCTCTTTTCGTGACGCGCGGGATTGGTCATCGTCCTGATCAGTTCCAGTCCTTGCCCCAGATGCCGCCGCGGCCCCTTATTGCGCAAGGGTCGCCGCTCGCTTTGCGCTCCCCTCCGGCAATGCTATAGGCCGTGCCGCGTCCTTGAGGCGCTTCCCGCACCCGTACGTTCCAGGAATGAATTCATGAATAAAATCAAGGTCGCAAACCCGGTCGTCGAAATGGACGGGGATGAGATGACGCGGATCATCTGGAAGATGATCAAGGACAAGTTCATCCGCCCCTATCTCGACATCGACCTCAAATATTTCGACCTCGGGATCGAGCATCGCGACGCGACGCGCGACCAGGTGACGATCGACTCGGCGGAAGCGGCCAGGAAATACGGCGTCGCGGTCAAGTGCGCGACGATCACGCCGGACGAGGCGCGGGTCAAGGAATTCAACCTCAAGGAAATGTGGAAGTCGCCGAATGGAACGATAAGGAACATCCTCGGCGGCGTCATTTTCCGTGAGCCGATCGTCATCAGCAACATTCCGCGTCTCGTCCCCGGCTGGACGCAGCCGATCATCATCGGCCGCCACGCCTATGGCGATCAGTATCGCGCGACCGACTTCACCTTCCCCGGCAAAGGCAGGCTCACGATGAAGTGGGAAGGAGCGGACGGCGAAGTCATCGAGAAAGAAGTCTTCAACGCGCCGGGCCCCGGCGTCTATATGGGGATGTACAATCTCGACGCGTCGATCCGGGACTTCGCGCGCGCCTGCTTCAATTACGGCTTGCAGCGCAAATACCCGGTCTACCTCTCGACGAAGAATACGATCCTCAAGAAATACGACGGCCGCTTCAAGGACATCTTCCAGGAAATCTGGGAGGCGGAGTTCAAGGAAAAATTTGCAGCATTCAAGGGAACCTACGAGCACCGTCTCATCGACGACATGGTGGCCTCGAGCCTTAAATGGTCAGGGGCTTACGTCTGGGCGTGCAAGAATTACGACGGCGACGTGCAGTCGGACACGGTCGCGCAAGGCTTCGGCTCGCTTGGCCTTATGACGTCGGTGCTGCTGACGCCGGACGGAAAGATCATGGAGGCGGAGGCCGCGCACGGCACGGTGACGCGCCACTATCGCCAGCACCAGAAGGGCGAGGAAACCTCGACCAATCCGATCGCCTCGATTTTCGCCTGGACGCGAGGGCTCGCCCATCGCGGCAAGCTCGACGGAACGCCGGAGCTCGTCAATTTCGCCGATACGCTCGAAAAGACGGTCATCAAGACGGTCGAGCACGGCGATATGACGAAAGACCTTTCGATCCTCATCGGCGCCGAACAGAAATGGCTGACGACGGAGAAATTCCTCAACCGCATCGACGAGAATTTCCGGAAGGCGATGGGAGGTTAGGCGGCGATTGAATTCGACAGGCGGTGCGCGTCGCGCGCCGAGTTGCTCGCGTCGCCCTTGGGCCAGATGGCGCTCCATAGGACGCCGCGCAATAAGAACGACACGTCGCAGCGCGCTTGCCCGCGGGACGCAGCCGTTTCATGATCCAGGTCGGGAAATTCAGACGGGAAAGGGCTCATCCATGAAAAAACTTGCCGTAACGACGGCGTTGATCGTCGCGCTCGCGTCGCCGGCCCTGGCCGAGACGCAGACCTTTGACATTAAAGGCTTCACGCGCGTTTCCGCTTCGGCGGGAACCTCGGTCGACGTGACGGTCGGCGGGGATTATTCCGTGGTCGCCGAGTCGACCGCGAGGGGACTTGAGCGCCTTCGCGTCGAGCTTGTCGGCGACGAGCTTCAAATCGGGCGCAAGCACCGCACCATGAGCTGGGGCCGCGGCGATGAAGTGCGCGTCAAGGTCACGATGCCGTCGGTTTCCGGACTTGACGTTTCGTCGGGCGCAGACCTTAGCGCCGCCGGCATTGACGCCGCCGCTCTCGACCTTGACGCCTCGTCGGGCGGCAGCCTTGACGCGGCCGGCCGATGCGACGCGCTCAATGTCGACGTGTCGTCGGGCGGCGATATTGAGGCGCGCACTTTGCTTTGCCGCACGGCCAATGCGTCGGCCTCTTCGGGCGGCAGCGCTGATATCTACGCCTCGGAAAGCGTCAATGGCGACGCCTCTTCCGGCGGCTCGATCGACGTCAGCGGCGGCCCGAAAAACGTCAGCAAGGACACATCGTCGGGCGGCAGCGTCGACGTCGAATAAGCGCGGGCTTCTGCCGGATCGCGCGGCCCGCGATTCGGCGACGCTTTTGCGACTCTGCGAACTGCGCGTCTTTCAGAAAGGCGCGTGCGGTATCCGGACAAATTCGCGCAAGCGAAAGCCCCGACGACGCCGCGCCGCCGCGAAACGCGGTTAACCGTCGATCCTGTTGATTCCGCTCGGAAACAAAACTCCGTCCCCCCTCCATTGGCGCGGCCTTAGGATGGGCGGGATGGAAATCATGGGCCAGCAA
>JACADX010000233.1 GCA_013389125.1 Parvularculaceae bacterium
ATCTGCTTCCTGAACGGGTTGACCGGAGGGGTCCGGTCGTTGGCGGCGGCGTCTTCGATCCGCTTCGCGGACGCCGCCAATTCGGGCGCGCCCGCGAGCTTTGCTAAAAACCAGTCGATGGTCCGATCGAGACCTTCGAGCAGGGGCGTTGACGGCAGCCAGTCCAGTTCCTTTTCCGCCTTGCTGATATTCGGGCGGCGAATTTTCGGATCGTCGGCCGGCAAATCCCTCAACACGATTTCGGAGGAAGATGCCGTGCGTTCCTTAATTATCTCTGCCAGCTCGAGAACCGTGTGTTCGACAGGGTTGCCGAGGTTCACGGGTCCGATGCGCCCGCCGGGGGCGTTCATCAGCCGAATGAGGCCGTCGATCATATCGTCGACGAAACAGAAGGACCGCGTCTGCTTGCCCGATCCGTAAACCGTAATCGGCTTCAGCATTAACGCCTGGGAAAGGAAGTTCGGTATGCAGCGCCCGTCCTCGGGGCTCATCCGCGGCCCGTAGGTGTTGAATATCCGCGCAACGCGAATCTCAACGCCGTGCTGGCGATGATAGTCGTAAAAGAGCGTTTCAGCCGCCCGCTTGCCCTCATCATAGCAGGCTCTTGGACCCGAGCAGTTGACGAGACCGGCGTATTCCTCAGGCTGCGGGTGAATATCGGGATCGCCGTAAACCTCGCTGGTTGAAGCCTGGAGGACGCGGGCGCCGGTCTTGACGGCGAAGTCGAGGACGTTGACGGCCCCGAAGACGTTGGTCTTCAGCGTGCCGATCGCGTCGCGCTGATATTGCGGCGGCGAGGCCGGGCAGGCGAGGTTATAGATCTGATCAAACGGCCCCTCGGGCAGTTTCTCGCGCACGTCGCCGAGCATGAACGTGAACCGCGGCGACTTCATCGCCTCGGCGAGATTGCTCTTGAAGCCAGTCTCAAGATTGTCGAGGCAGGTGACGCTGTGCCCCTGCGCCAGCAGCCGGTCACACAAATTGGAGCCGATGAAGCCCGCGCCGCCGGTAACCACGATACGCAAAGTCTGATGCACTCAAACCCCCAGAACAATTCTTTCTAGATTGTAACCAATGCAATTCCTAGACCGAATGGGACCCTTTCTTTCGCAAGTGCAAAACGCGGCTTCTTACAACCGGTTAGATCGTTAAACCACCCCCTCGGAGGTTGCATTTTGGAATGCAATCCTCTCCCGAAAGGAGAAAACGGTTTCCCGTTCAGGGCGTTCCATCGGCGGCCCCTGCGGGTTGCAGCCGGACTTCGGCCATGGTGAGGGACGGGCAAAAAGAGCGAGGCGCGAATGGCTGGCGGAGGACAGGTCGGCGCGTGGCGGTTCTCAGTCGCCCCGATGATGGACGGCACCGACCGCCATTGCCGGTTTTTCCACAGGCTGCTCACGCGCCGCGCCCGGCTCTACACGGAAATGATCGTCGCGGATGCGATCCTTCGCGGCGACGCGGGCCGCCTATTGAGATTTCACCCGGCGGAGCATCCCGTGGCGCTGCAGCTCGGCGGCTCCGATCCGGATGCGCTCGGGGAAGCCGCGCGCATCGGCGAAGCGTTCGGCTACGACGAAATCAACCTCAATGTCGGATGCCCGTCCGACCGCGTCCTTTCGGGGACGTTCGGGGCCTGCCTCATGAAGACCCCCGGCCTCGTCGCCGACTGCGTCGCGGCGATGCGCGCCGCGGTTCGCATTCCGGTGACCGTCAAGTGCCGGATCGGCGTCGATGATCAGGACCCGGATCAAAGCCTCTTTGCGTTTGTCGACGCCGTTGCGGCGGCCGGCTGCGAAGTCTTCGTCGTGCACGCGCGCAAGGCGTGGCTTCAAGGGTTGAGTCCTAGGGAGAACCGTGAGATTCCGCCGCTCGACTATGATCTTGTCGCGCGTCTCAAAGGCGCCCGTCCGGCGCTGACGATCGTCGTCAATGGCGGCATTGCGACGATCGACGCCGCCATTGCGCATCTCCATCGCTTTGACGGCGTGATGATCGGGCGCGCGGCCTATGGCGAGCCGGCGATTCTCGCTGAAGTCGATCGACGCATTTTCGGCGATCCGGCGCCGGATCCCGCCATCGGCGCCGTCGTTCGCGAGATGTCCGCCTATGTGAGGCGGTCGGCGCGCCAGGGAACGCCGCCCCATCACGTCGTGCGCCACATGCTCGGCCTCTATCATGGAAAGCCCGGCGCGCGGCTGTGGCGGCGGATGCTGTCGGAACAGGGCGCCGCGACGCCGCCGGATATCCTTGACCGCGCGCTTGAAGCGATGACGCGGCCCGCGCCCGCGCCCGCCTGAAAGCTCACTGCACGCGCCGGACGGAGAACCCCTTGTCTTCGAGGAGATCGACGACGCTCCCCTCGCCGACGAGATGGCCCGCGCCGACCGCGATGAAAACGTCGTCGTCGCCAGCCAATATTTTCTCGATCTCGAGCGCCCAGTTCCGGTTGCGATCGGCGATCAGCGTCTTGAAGGCGCCGGGCGCCGTCTCGCGCATCGGCGCCAGCGTCTCCTTTTCAAGCGCTGCGACATCGCCTTTTCGCCACGCGGAAAGGACGCGCCCGGCGAACGCGTCGAATTCCGCAAGCTGGTCGAGAGAGGAATCGAAGTCGGCGAGGATTTCGCTTTCATCAAGACTGGCGAGCGCCCGGATCTGATATTCCGCGGACTCAAGATGCGATACCGCGTCGCCCTCGCTCGCCGCGCGCGCGAGGATCGTCGTCTCGGCGCCGCTGTCGGCGCTAAAGCCTTCTTTCTGCATGATGAGGACGGAAAGCGAGATCATTGCGAGCCAAGGCCTCAGCGGCTCAAGCTCGGCCATCGGCGCGCCGTATTCGCCGGCGATCTCGGCGAAGCGCTTGGCGCGGGCCTCGCCGAGTGTCCCCGACAGCGTGACGCCGGGCGGATTGAGCCCCAGTTCCTGCACGAGCGCCGCCATCTTCGCCTGCGCGTCCGGGCTCTTCGTGTCGACTTCCGTCATTGTCGCCGGCGTTTCCTTCATCGCCGCGTCGAAGGCCGCGGTCGTCCATTCGACGGACGACGGCAGGATGTGAAACGTGCCGAAAAGATAGATCGTCGAGTCAGCATCGGAAACGCGCCACATCGCGGGCCCGTCGCCCGGCTTCGTCGCGGCTGCGGCGGCGGCGCTTTCCGCCGTCTTCGATCCGCAAGCGACGAGGAGGAAGACTGCGGCGGCGTAAAGCGGCGAGAGCCTCATCTTGTCCTCATATCTTCTGGTTATAGGCGCCGACTTCCTTGTGCTCGCGAAGGACGGCGTCGAGTTCTGAAAACATCGCCCGCATGTTCGCCTCCGACGTCGGGCTTTCGACGACGACGACGAGTTCGGGCTTGTTCGACGAGGCGCGGATAAGACCCCAGGTTCCGTCTTCCGCCGTGACGCGGACGCCGTTCACGGTGACGACATCGCGGATTTTCTGGCCGATGATCGTTCCGCCCTCTTTCGCGCGCCGTTCGATCGCCTTGACGACCTTTTCGACGACGCCGTATTTCGCTTCGTCCGCGCATTTCGGCGACATCGTCGGCGACTGCCAGGTTTTCGGCAGCGATTTTCTGAGGTCTGAAAGCTTTTTGTCCGGATTGCGGTCGAGCATCTGCAAGAGCGCGATCGCCGCGACAAGCCCGTCGTCATAGCCGCGCCCGACCGGCTTGTTGAAGAAGAAATGTCCCGACTTTTCAAACCCCGCGAGCGCGCCGAGCTCGTGGTTCTTGCGCTTGATGTAGGAGTGGCCGGTCTTCCAGTAGACGGTCCTCGCGCCGTTTCTGACGAGCACGGGGTCGGTGAGAAAAAGCCCCGTCGATTTCACGTCGACGACGAACTGTGCGTTCTTGTGAAGCCCGGAAAGGTCGCGGGCGATGAGAACGCCGATCTTGTCGGCGAAAATCTCCTCGCCCTCGTCGTCGACGACGCCGCAGCGGTCGCCGTCGCCGTCAAAGCCGAGCGCGAGGTCGGCGCCGTGCTCCCGGACCGCATGCTGCATGGCGTGCAGCATTTCGAGGTCTTCAGGGTTCGGATTGTATTTCGGGAAGGAATGGTCGAGCTCGGCGTCCATCGGCACGACCTCGACGCCGAGCCGCGCGAGCGCTTCGGGCGCATAAGCGCCCGCCGTGCCGTTGCCGCAGGCGGCGACGACCTTGAGCTTCCGCTTGATCGTCCCCGCCTTCGCGAGATCGTCGATATAGCGTTCGCGAAGGCCTTCGATCCATCGATAGGAGCCTCCCCCTTGCGCGCGGCCTCTTCCCTCAAGCACGATCTCTTTGAGGCGGCCCATCTCATCGGGACCGAAGGTCAAGGGCCTGTCGTATCCCATCTTGACGCCGGTCCAGCCGTTTTCATTATGGCTCGCGGTCACCATCGCGACCGCCGGAATGTCGAGCGCGAACTGCGCGAAATAGGCGACAGGCGACAGGGCGAGGCCGATGTCGTTGACCTCAATGCCGGCGCTCATGAGGCCCACCGTCAACGCCTGCTTGATCGACGTCGAATAGCCGCGGAAATCATGGCCGACGACGATGCGCGGCGGCTTGCCCGCTTCGCGGATCAGCGTTCCGAGCCCGAGGCCGAGCGCCTGCACGCCGAGAAGGTTGATCTCGGGACCGAAGAGCCAGCGCGCGTCATATTCGCGAAAGCCGGTCGCCTTGACGAGCGGCGTCGTCTCATAGGCGAGGGTGTTGGGCTTCAAATCGGCGCGCGGGCGGGGAAGGGCGTCGGTCATGACCTCGCTCGGGTTAAGGGGGCTCTAAGGCGCGGCGCAGAATAGAGATGTTCAACCGCCGCGCAACCGCGCCGTGACTTGCGCGCGCCGTCCGCCGAGGGTCGGGGCGACGCCGGCGGCGGCCGCAAAGGCGCCCGCCGGGCGCCGAGGCCTCCGCCGCGTCTGCGGCGCGGAATTCCGCCTACGGACAGTGCGCGTAGGGCGGCGGCCGATCCGGATTGACCGGTTATAAAGCGCGTTCCGATAGGTCTTTAAGGCGACGAGGGTTGCGGGAGAATCGACCGGCGCTGTGCAGTTGGTCACATCGCGCCGAAACAAATGTGACATATTATCTTGTTGAGGCGCCGCGAGCGCCGTGAAAAACCGCCGTCATAATGGAGGCGTTCATGTTCTTGCGCGCCGCAACTTCTTTTCTCGCCCTCGCCGCAGCGGCCGGGCTTTCCGGCTGCGACACTGTTCGGGCGTCGAACGCTTTCAGCGCGACCGGCCTTCTCGTCGACGGCGCGACCAGCGGGGGCGTGGTTGTAAACGACCGCCGGCGCACGCGAGACGGCGACGGGGTCGTCAGCATTAATGTTGGGCGCCTGTCGCTATCGTCCGAGCGCAACGAAACGATCGCCTTCGGCATGAACCGCGCGCCGGTTCGCGCCGCGACCGGCTGGTCCCGCAGCCGCGACACTTTCGACCTGCGGCTCAGCGATCCGATCGCGATCGGCGTCACCAACTGGATCGTACAGGGGCCTTTCGACGCGCAGCGCACGCACGCTTTCACCTCCTGCCTGCAGACCCTCGGCATCTGGTTCTGGGAGCGGACAGGATTTCTCTTGAACAATTGCGACATGCGCGATGCGACCCGCGATCCCGACATCACCAATGCGATTCTCAATTCCGTCGGCGGCGACAATCGCAACTGGAACGATTTCTCCAATCTCATCGGCTTCGACCCCGGCCGCATCAACATCTACTGGATCAACACGGTCGAAGGCGCGACGACGACCGGCTGGTCGGATTTCGGCGGACGCATCGTTATGGGACGCAATACCGGCTTTGAGCTTCTCGTGCACGAGATCGGCCACGGCTTCAGCCTGTTCCATCCCGTCGCCTGCGGCGGCGCGACGGCGAATTGGGACGACACCAACATCATGGCGCCCTGCTCGGCGACCCGCGAATTTGTGACCGAAGGACAGAATTTCCGCATGCATTTCAATCCCGCTTCGTCGGTCAATGCGCTTTATGGCGCGCGGCCGGGCGCGCCGACCGAGGATTGCCAGAACGCCGGCGAAACGGCGGCTTGTCCCGCCGTCGAGCGCCGGCTTTGGGATGACGGCGCATTTCTCGCGAATTAGGGAGGAAACAATGACCCGACTTTGCCTGATCGTTCTTGCAGCGACCGGGCTCGCCCTGTCGCCGACGCGCGCGCAGACGAACGCCGGCGCGGAGGCTCTCCTTGCTTACGATTGCGGCTCAGCGGAGAAGGCGGATGCGTTTCGCAGCGCGTCGATCGCGCTCGGCGGAGACGCGGAACGCGCATTTGTCGCCGCGCTTCGGGACGGCGCGCCTTCGGAAATGCGCGCGGCTGAAGAGGAGCGCCTCGCATCCATGTACGAACGGCTGTCGCGCGTCCTCGCTTCTGAGGGGGTGCCGATCGCCGGCGTCATGGAGGAGGGCGGCCCCGCCCTGCCGCCGCGCGAGGCGTTTATCGCCGACGGTCTCAAACGTCTCGACATCCGCGCGCGCGAAAACGCGGTGCGCGGTCTTGGCGCGGTCGGCGGCGCTGGGGCCGCTGCCGAAATCCGCAAGGCCGCTGAACGCGACGCGGACCTGCGCCTGCTCGCCGATGCGGCGCTAAAGGAGATGTCGGAGCGGCAGTGACCGGCTGACCGACGAAATCGTGCGGAAGCAGCCTCGTCGCCGAACATATAAGCCGGACCGCGGCCATTGCGCCACAAAACGCATGCGGCGAACAGGACGCCGCGCTCACGCCCCTCCGAAAACGTCCGCCGGTTGACCAGGGTCAAGGCGCGACCCGATCCGCCGATGATAATGAGGCGGATAAGGATGGAGGGTTCATATGAAGATTCCGCTTGATCCGAAAACGAGGTCTTTCGTTTTGAAGGTTCTCGATGACGCCGCGGACATCGCCGTGGCGACGAAGCGCCCTGACGGCTTTCCGCAGGCGACCGTCGTCTCCTTCGTGCATGACGCAGGGACGATCTATTTCGGCTGCGACGCGCGTTCGCAAAAAGCGACGAACATCGCGCATGACAACCGAATTTCGATCACCGCGACCCCGCCTTATCGCGACTGGAAACATATCCGCGGCGTCTCAATGGGCGCCCGCGCAATCCGCGTCGTCGACGAAAAAGAGCAGATGCGCGTCGGCGAATTGATGCTGAAGCGCTTCCCGGAAATGGCGGACTTCATGCACGAGATGAGCCCGGCGGACATGGCCCTCTTCCGCGTCGATCCTGAAGTCATCTCGATCCTTGATTATGCGCAAGGCTTCGGACATACGGAATTGAAGACGGGATTGGCGGCGTAAACGCCGACGTCCGCATCGTGTCGCCTGTCGGTCGGCGTCCGGCGTATGCGCCGGCTGGCCGCGCGACGCCGTCATTGAGCTTGAAGCGCGCTCGTAAGGGGGCGCGGTTTTGCGAATGTGAGGCCCGAGGCTCGAGAGCCCTGCGCCGCCGCGAAACGCGGTTAACCGTCGATCCTGTTGATTCCGCTCGGAAACAAAACTCCGTCCCCCCTCCATTGGCGCGGCCTTAGGATGGGCGGGATGGAAATCATGGGCCAGCAA
>JACADX010000234.1 GCA_013389125.1 Parvularculaceae bacterium
AGGGCGGCCGATTCAACAAAAAGGCGGACTAAATGGCGGATAACGACAGGATGCTCAATTCGGGCGAGACCTTGCAGCTCGCGACGGACATTGTTGCGGCGTATGTAAGCAACAATTCGGTGAACTCAGACAAATTGCCGGCGCTGCTTCAGGAGGTGCATGACGCCGTGCGCGCGCTCGCTTCGGGCGGCACGGCGAGCGCCGGCAATCAGAAGCCGGCGGTTCCGGTGAACAGATCGGTGACAAACGACTATGTGATCTGCCTTGAGGACGGCAAGAAACTGAAGATGCTGAAGCGCTATCTGCGCACGCAGTATGGTCTGTCTCCGGAAGATTATCGGAGAAAGTGGGGTTTGCCCGCCGACTATCCGATGGTCGCGCCGAACTATTCCAAGCGCCGCTCGCAATTTGCGAAGGACATCGGACTCGGCAAGGCCGGCGGACGCGCCGCGCCGAAACGGGCCGGTCGCAAAGCTGGCAAGGCCCGCGGAAAGGGCGCTCGCCTCGCGGCCTGACGGGCGACATCCGAATCGAGCCCTGCCGGGCGTTTAAATGGCAGGGCTCGAACCGCGTCGACCTTCAAGCGCTCTCGGTCTTCATGCGATACGACGCGGCGGCGCGCATGCCGAAATGCGCGAAAGCCTCTTTCAACGCGTCCACGAGATCGTCCATGTCGGCGTCGGTATGGAGCGGCGACGGCGTGAGCCTCAAGCGTTCCGTCCCCTTCGGCACCGTCGGATAGTTTATCGGCTGGACATAGATTCCGCGCCGGTCAAGGAGGTAGTCCGAAACCGCTTTGCACCGCACCGGATCGCCGATCGACACAGGAACGATGTGGCTGACGGACGACATTACCGGGAATCCTTCGGCCTGCAACCGGTGTTTCAACGTCGCCGCGCGCTCCTGGTGCCGCTCGCGGAGGCTCTTTGAGGTCCTGAGGATTTTCACGCTGCGCAGCGCGCCGGCGACGAGGACCGGCGACAGCGCCGTCGTGAAGATGAAACCCGAGGCGTAGGACCTCACGGCGTCGACGACCGCAGCGTCGGCGGCGATGTAGCCGCCCATGACGCCGAACGCCTTGCCGAGCGTTCCTTCGATCAGATCAATACGCCTTTCAGCGCCGTCACGCTGCGCGACGCCTCCGCCCTCGTCTCCGTAGAGGCCGACGGCATGGACTTCGTCGAGATAGGTGAAAGCGCCGTGCCTCTCGGCAAGATCGCAGATTTCGTTGATCGGCGCGATGTCCCCGTCCATCGAATAGACGGACTCGAACGCGATCACTTTCGGCCGATCGGCCGGAATTTCCTTCAGCAGCGATTCCAGATGGCGGAGATCATTGTGGCGCCAGATGAGCTTCGCCGAGCGCCCGCCCTTGATGCCCTCGATCATCGACGCGTGATTGAGTTCGTCCGATAGGATGACGCAGGCGGGCAGGATCTTCGAAAGCGTGGCGAGAGTCGCTTCATTCGCAACATATCCGGAGGTGAAAAGCAGCGCCGCTTCCTTGCGGTGCAGGGCCGCGAGTTCGCGCTCCAAAAGAACATGATAATGCGTCGTCCCGGCGATATTCCGCGTGCCGCCGGCGCCCGCGCCGACGCGATCGGCGGCGGTCTTCATCGCGGCGATGACGCATTCGTGCTGCCCCATGCCGAGATAGTCGTTCGAGCACCAGACGGTGATCTCTTTCGGCGAAGCGCCCCCGTGATAAAGCGCGCGCGGAAATCGTCCGCGAATGCGCTCAAGATCAGCGAAGACGCGGTAACGGCCCTCGGCCCGAACGGCGCTCAAGGCGGTCTCGAAGGCTTCCTGATAATTGAACGACATCGTGCCGCGCTCACTGACCCTCTGCGATAGATAGGGGGCGTCAGCGCGGATTGGCGAGTCAATTTATCGGAAAAACACGGACCGATCGCCGCATTTGCGGCGGTCAAATGAGAACGATTCTCAAGAGCGCCGATTACAGGCGATAGCGAACCTGATCCGCCCAGAAGCGTTCAAGGCGCTGGAGCGACTTGTTCGTCTGCTCCATCATTTGGATATCGACGCCGCCGACCAGTTCAACGGAGCCGAGCTGCCGCTCGAAGAGTTCCGCGAGCTTGTCGCGGACGTTCAGGCCCGACGCGGTGAGCGAGACGCGCTTTGAACGACGGTCGACATCCGAGCGCTGATCGCGAATATACCCTTTGTCAACCAGTTGCTTCAGATTGTAGGAGACGTTCGAGCCGAGATAGTGCCCGCGCGAACGCAGCTCGCCCGGCGTCAGCTCCGCATCGCCGATATTGTAAAGGAGCAGCGCCTGGACCGAGTTGATGTCGGTCTGACCGAGGCGCTCAAGCTCGTCCTTGATCACGTCAAGGAGCTGCCGGTGGAGCCTTTCGACAAGATGCAGGAGCTGCAGGTAGGATGCGCGAAGCGCTGAGGGATCGGCCTGCGATTTCTCGCCCCGGCCGATCACCGCTCCGACCATCGCTCTTTCGACTGCCGCCATTGATACGCCTCACAAAACCCGACCCGTCGAAGGACGCTAGGCGAATTCCCTAAAAGGCCCGTTAAATGCCGCAGATCAATTTGCAATCAAATTGCATTGACGGCGGTAAGCGGGCATGAATTCGTTGAAACCTTCCTCTGCAAGACCGATGACCAAAGACCTTTCCCAAACCTTTCCGTCAACGCGCCTTCGCCGTCTTCGCCGCGCCGCCTGGTCGCGCGCGCTGGTCTCCGAGACGCGCCTCTCGCCGGCGGACTTCATCTGGGCGATCGTCATCCGAGAGGGCGACAACATGCGAGAGGCGGTGGCGTCGATGCCGGGCGTCGAACGGTTCTCGGTCGATCAGGCGGTCGGCGCGGCGCGCGAGGCGAAATCGCTCGGCATCCCCGCGCTGGCGCTTTTTCCGTTCACGTCCGCGA
>JACADX010000173.1 GCA_013389125.1 Parvularculaceae bacterium
GCCAGTTTCACTTCCTGATGATGTTGAGCTATCTCGCATCGACCTCGTTTTACGCCTTCCGCGCCGCCGTTGCGGCTTTGCCGATCGACGCCTTCGGCATGTCCGAATGGACTTATGAGCTGATCAGCAATATTCTCTTCGAGCTCGAGCTTGCCTTTATCGTCGTCTATTCGGTCCTTTTCAGAAGAGCGCGGGCCGATCGCCGCAAATTCCGCGCCGACGTTGAAGCCTGGATTGGCCGGCTCAAAGGCCGGCGAAGCGACACCAACGGCTTGCCGTAGGGTGAATGCGCGCCTTCGCCTGGTCTTAGTTCTTTCGCGCAAAGACGAAATCAGCCGCGCCCTTAAGGGCGTCAGCGCGCGCCGCGAACGGGTCGAGGCGCGACTTCGCCCGTTCCACGAGCGATTTCGCCTTGCTGCGCGCGCCTTCAGCGCCGAGAAGCTTGACGAACGTCGCCTTCTCCATGTCGGCGTCCTGCCCGACCGGCTTGCCGAGCGCCTCCGCGTCGCCGAAAGCGTCGAGAAGGTCATCGACGATCTGGAACGCAAGGCCGAGGTCCTCAGCGTAAAGCCTTAGCGCGTCGACCTCGTAGGCATCGGCGCCGCCGACGATCCCGCCGCCGATGGCTGAAAACCGGATGATGGCGCCGGTCTTGAGCCGTTGCAGCTCCTCAATGCCCTCGAGATCGAACGCCTTCTGCTCGGCGTAAATGTCAATCATCTGTCCGCCGACCATGCCCTCGCGGCCGGATGCGCGCGCGAGTTCAAGCGCAAGCCGGCATCTTATCTCGGCGTCTGGATGGGTGGCGGGTTCAGCCAGCAATTCAAACGCCTGCGTCAACAGGGCGTCGCCCGCCAGGATCGCCGTCGCCTCGTCGAACGCCTTGTGCACGGACGGCCTTCCCCGCCGCAAATCGCTGTCGTCCATCGCGGGAAGATCGTCGTGGATGAGGCTGTAGCAGTGGATCATTTCGACCGCGCAGCCGGTCCGGACGGATCGCTCACGCGGACAGCCAAACATGTCGGCGGCGGCAATCACCAGGAACGGGCGAAGGCGTTTGCCGCCGTCGAGCGCGCCGTGACGCATGGCGTCGACGACGCGGCCGAGCGGGCCCCCACGCCGCGGCAGATGTCGGTCAAGCGCCGCCTCTATGAGGGCGGCGGTTTCCTTGATCTTCTGGTCGAAGGCGGGCATCGGCGCGCTTTCATGGCGATGGATTTCGGCCGCTGCTTAAAGGCAACTCGCGCCGCCGGCAACGCCGCGCCTAGCGCCGCGGCCTCGACTGAAAACCGACGCCGTCGCAGTCCTCGCACGCGCGCGCAATGATGCCGATCCTGCCGCGACCGCCGCAGCTTGGGCAAAGGCTCGTCATCCGATGCGCGCCTGCAGCAAAATCCGCGAAAAGATCGCGGGCGCCGTCTTGGCTTTTCGGCGCGCGATTCCGGGCGAATCGCCGCGCCGCTTCGCTCCGCGCCACAGGAAACGCTTCAAGATACGATGATCCGGGGCTCATCGCATGGAGAATGACCAGGAGATCGCGCTTCCATGCTTCGAGAACGAGGGCAAACGAGCCGTCGTTAAACTCGCCGGCGGCGGTTATGCCGCCGATGAGGTAGAGATCGCCGTCGGCGTGAAATGCCGCGACGCTGATATGCAGATTGCGATTGAGCGCTTCGAGCCAGGTCGCATTTATCGCAAAGCCGGTGAAGCGGGCGAGAAAGCCGACTTCCACCACCCTGTCGCGCGCGACATCCGATAGGATAAGCGCGACGGCGAAACTGATGTCGCCGTCAGCCACCCCGTAAAGACTTAGACCGTTCTCATCGCCAATGTCTTCGACGGCGCCATAACGTCGCCGCAACGCCGCGAGTATCCTCGATTTCGGCCAACCTTCCGAAGCGCGCAGCCCTAATCCGAATTTGCCGAAAAACGACACCGCCGCCCCTCCCCGTACTGAACAGGACCCCCAGCCTAGCGTCCTTTGGGGAACCGGCAATGGCGGCCCTACCGGTCATTTTGCGCTGCAGCGCAGTTCGGGCTATAGGCGGCTGGCGGCGCCGTTCTTTCGGGCCATTGGCGCGGTTGCGGGCCGCGCAAACGCGTGGAATAAGGGCCGAGCGCCTAGTAACCGACTGGGTTTTAGGCAGGGGGCAAGGAAAGGATCGCCGACGATGGTCGAAGAAGGACGGCCGCTGCGCGTCATTCTGGCTCAGCCGCGCGGTTTTTGCGCCGGCGTCGAGCGGGCGATCGACATTGTCGAGCGCGCCCTCGAGAAGTACGGGGCGCCGGTCTATGTCCGCCACGAAATCGTCCACAACAAGCGCGTCGTCGACACCTTGCGCAATCGCGGCGCGATCTTCGTCGAGGAGATCGACGAAATTCCGGCCGGGGCCGTAACGATTTTCTCCGCTCACGGCGTGTCGCAGAAAGTCGAGGGCGCAGCAAAGCTTCGCGATCTCGACGTCATCGACGCGACCTGCCCGCTCGTCACCAAGGTCCACAAGGAAGGTCGCCGCTACGCCGAGAAGGGGTTTGACATCGTCTTGATCGGCCACCTCGGCCATCCGGAGGTCGAAGGAACGCTCGGGCAAATACCGGGCGTCGTTCATGTCATCTCAGAGCCCCATGAAGTCGCCGCGCTGACCGTGCGCGACCCCGACCGCGTCGCCTTCGTCACCCAGACGACGCTTTCCGTGAACGACACGAAAGACGTGATCGCGGCGCTGCGCGACCGATTCCCGACCATCATCGGCCCGGATACGCGCGACATCTGCTATGCGACGCAAAACCGCCAGACGGCGGTGATCGAGCTTTGCCGACAGATCGACCTGCTTCTCGTCGTCGGCGCGCATAATTCCTCGAATTCGAACCGCCTGCGCGAGATCGGCGAGAATTTCGGGATTCCAGCCTACCTCATTGAGGACGCCGGTATGCTCAATCTCGACTGGATCAGGGGCGTCGACACCGTCGGCGTCACGGCCGGCGCGTCGGCGCCGGAGACCCTAGTGCAGGAAACGATCGCAAAGCTGAAATCCATCCGCCGCGTCAGCGTCGAAACGCTCGAAGGGGTCCGCGAGAACGTGCATTTCAAGCTGCCCAGCGAACTCGCGGACGTGCCGCGGCCGAACGCGGCCATGGAATCCTGGGCCGTCGAAAACGTCTAACCGACCACACGTCAATTAGAAGATCGGAGCTAAGGGGATGTCCGTCTCGTTTCATCAGCAGGTCCGCGTCGGCGCTTATGTTCTCAGACAGACGCTCGCGGGCCGAAAGCGCTATCCGCTCGTCCTCTTCCTTGAGCCGCTCTTTCGCTGCAACCTCGCCTGCCCGGGGTGCGGCAAGATCGATTACCCGGCGCCGATCCTCAATAAGCGCCTTTCCGTCGAGGAATGCCTCAGCGCGGTCGACGAGTGCGGCGCGCCGGTCGTGGCGATCCCGGGCGGCGAACCACTTATTCACAAGGACATCGGCGACATCGTCGCCGGGATTGTCGCGCGCAAGAAATTCGTTTCGCTTTGCACCAATGCGCTGCTTCTCGAAAAGAAGCTTCACCTCTTCAAGCCCTCGCCCTTCCTGTTCTTCTCGGTGCACCTTGACGGTCTCGAAGAAGAACACGACCGCGCCGTCGACCAGAAAGGCACGTTCAAGATCGCCGTCGAAGCGATCAAGGCGGCGCAGGCGGCAGGCTTCCAGGTCAACGTCAATGCGACGATCTTCGACAACATGACCGCGAAACAGGTCGCGGACTATCTCGACTTCGCGACCGACCTCGGCGTCAATATCTCGATCTCGCCGGGCTACGCCTATGAGCGCGCCGAGGACAAGGACCATTTCCTTACCCGCGAGAAGACGAAAAATCTCTTCCGCGACGTCTTCCGCATCGGCAAGGAGCGCGGCCGCGCGTGGAATCTTTCGCATTCGACCCTGTTCCTCAATTTCCTCGCCGGCAATGAGGAATATCTCTGCACGCCTTGGGGTTCGCCGACTCGCAACGTCTTCGGCTGGCAAAAGCCCTGCTACCTCCTCGGCGAGGGCTACGTCTCTTCGTTCAAGGAGCTGATGGAGACGACGGATTGGGACAGCTACGGCACCGGCAAATACGAGAAGTGTTAGAATTGCATGGCGCATTGCGGCTATGAGCCGACGGCGGCAATGGACGCCGTCAAAAATCCCCTGAAACTGATGAAGCTCAAGAACATGTTCGCGATCAGGACCGAAGGTCCGATGGCGCCCGAAATCGATCTCTCGAACGCCCGCAAGGCCGTGGACGTTCACGAAAAGATCGTCGCCGAGCATCTGTCAAAGATCGAGAACGACAAGAAAAGCGCGAAGGAAGTCGCCGAAATCGCGGCGTAAGGCTTCCGTCGCGGCGCCGGAGTCTCGTCCAAGCATCGCGATCTGCTCGAATTGCTGCGGCGATTTCAGGCATTCGACAAGCACGTTCATGACGTTGACGCCGCCTGACGACGTCACGGCCCGGAGCGCCGCCTTCGGGAGAACCCGGTCAAAACCGTCAGCGACGACGCGGATCGCAATAAAGGGAATATTCGCACGCGCCGCAGCGCGGGCGGCGCCGTGGCTTTCCATATCGACAGTCTCGGCGGCGTAGCGGCGAAACAGCGCCGCCTTCTTTTCGACGCGATCGACGATCTCGTCCGACCCGAATATGGCGACATGACGCGGCGAAAATCTGTCAGCCGCCTCGGTAAGGCGCTTGTCGGCGATGACGACATCGCCTTGCGCCGAGACGACCCGCTCGCCAAGGATGACGTCGCCGCTTTTAAGTTTCGGATCAAGGCCGCCGCAAAGGCCGGCGCTGACGATCGCCGCCGCGCCCTTGTTCAGAAAGCCTTGCGCGATCTCTTCGGCGCGCGCCGCATTGGCGCCGGAAACGCCGATCCTTACTTTCCCTTCGTCGATTCCCGCCGCCTTCACGCTGGCGGTGACGGCGGCGGCTTCGGATTTGAGGCCGCAGACGATCCCGATAAACCCGCTCATGCGGCCCTCCGGCGGTTCAACACGATTGCGGCCGCTCTATCGCCCGAACGGATCGATCCTTCAATGGTCGCCGGAACGCCCGTCGCGATGTGATCGCCGGCGAGCGTCAGATTTCGCCACGCGGTTTCCGGCTTCAGCCGCTTTTCAGCCGCCGCCGGCGACTGGTCGGGCGTCGCGCGACGTTCACGGATCACCCGCACCGCCTCATAGGGCGTGTCGCCAAGATCGAGAGCGATCTGGGTTTCGCGCCACATATCGTCCGCCGCTTTCGCGTTCGGCACGTCGTCCATGCCGATCGCATGGCTCGCCGAAACGGTGAGGCTGACGACGTCGTGGCGCACAAAGGCCCAATGCGCGTCGGACGAAATCATGCCGATGAAGGGCGAGTCGCCGAGAGGCGTCGCCGGAACAGGATGGCGCGTCCGATAATGCACGTTGAGGATTGAGGCGTCGTCATCCGGCGGATCGGCGTCGGGGACGATCTGCTTCAGCCGCGACGGCGGAATGGCGAGGATTGCTTCATCGCGGTCGCCGACCGTGATTTTCTCCTCGCCGAAATCGAGCGCCGAGACGCGCCCGCCGGCGAACGCCGCGGCGCGCAGGCGCGCATTAAACCGGACTTCGGCGCCTTTCGCGCGAAGATGCGCGACGGCGGGATCGATGAAGGCGGGCCCGAGACCTTTTTTCGCCGCGAGCGGGCGCGAGGCCTTGCCGCCGAGGAGGAACGTCTCGCGGATGACGGACCAGAGAAGCCGCGCCTGGCCGTGATCGGGCGTCGTGTTGAGCACGGCGAGCGTCAGCGGCTCCCAGAAGCGCGCATAAAGCGCGCTCTTCTTGTCGACGAGATCGGCGACAGTCTTGTCCTTGCCGGCGAAAGCGATGCGCGCCGCCTTCACATAATCGAAGAGTTTCGTGCCCGGCACGCGGCGATCGGGATCGAACACCCATGTCGGGAGGACGCCGTCATTGATCCTGACGCGCCAGCGCTCGCCGGATTTCACGTCGACGAAAGGATAAGAGGCGTCGGCGGGGCCTGTCAGCGCGTCGTCAGAGCCAATGCGCTTCAGGAAATCGAGCGCCGCATGATTTCCCGACATGATTAGGTGATTGCCGTTGTCGATCTCGCGGTCGAGCGTCCTGTCGTAGAACGACCGGCATCGTCCGCCCGCATGGCCCGCCGATTCATGGACGACGACTTTGGCGCCCGCGTCTGCGAGACGGACCGCCGCGGAAAGCCCGGAAAGCCCGGCGCCGATAATGTGAACCTTGCCGCTCATCGCAAGACGCTCAAAGGGGCGGCGCGATCGCGTAGCGCGCGGCGATCAGAATTTTCTCCGCCTTCGACAGCGACAACGGTTCGCCGACTTTCTCCCAGCCGCGGGCCTCGAGTTTTTTCAAGTAAGCCTCGTAGACGCCCATCATCAAGAGCGCGGGGCGGACAGTCCGCCAGTCGAGGTCCTTAAGAGCCGCGCGCGCATCGGCGAATTTCCGCTTTGCGAGGGCGCCGAGTTCGCGCGCGACCGCTTGTAGGGCGCGTCCGCCCTCCGGCTCGCTAGGCTCGCCGCCTACCCCGCGCGCGAGGGAGGACAACGGGGACGCCTCGGACTGCGCTCCCCCGTTTATAGAAGAGCTGTCGCGAAGCGACTGAGCGGGGCGAAACAAGCTCGCCGGATCCATAGGCGCGCCATGCTTTTCCAAAAGCTCCGCCGGCAGATAAAGCCGCCCGAGTC
This sequence comes from Parvularculaceae bacterium, assembly GCA_013389125.1. GTDB lineage: Bacteria > Pseudomonadota > Alphaproteobacteria > Caulobacterales > Parvularculaceae > Amphiplicatus. The sequence continues at coordinate 6,729 of JACADX010000173.1, forward strand.
CCGCGTCTTCCGCGACGTCGCGCAAGATATTGGTGAGTTGCAGCGCGTCGCCGAGCGAGAGCGCGAATCGGTCGGACGCCTCCCCCGCCGGCGCGCCGAAAACCGGCATCGACAATTTGCCGACGGCGCCGGCGACGCGGCGCGTATAGGCGAGAAGCTTATCCATCGATGGCGCGACGATCGGGCCGTCGGCGTCCATTTCCATGCCTTCGATCACCATCAGGAATTCGCGCTTTTCGAGGCCGAAGGCGCGCACCGGCTCAAGCAGGGCAAGGCCGCTCGGAAATTGCGGGCGGCCTTCATAGAGGCGGTCGATCTCGGCGCGCCATTCGTCAAGACGGCGCTTGCGCTCGTCGCGCGTCAGATGATTGTCGTCCGCGATGTCGTCAACTTCGCGGCAGAAGGCGTATATCGCATGCATCGCTTCGCGCCGCCGTTTCGGCAGGATCGCCATGCCGGCGCCGAAGGATGTGCCGGAGCGCCTTACCGTCTCCTCGGCATGACGGCGCGCCGACCCGAGATCGAGGGAGGCTGCGGTCACGCTCCCCTCCCCGCCGCGAAGAACCCGGAGACGGCGCCGGCGATCCCGGCGATGGCGAAATCCGGCTTCTTGAGCGCCACCCTCATCGCGAGCGGATCGCCTTTCCGCAACAGGGCGATCAGCCGCTCCGCGAGGCGGACGATCACCGCCGATTCCATGGCGAGACGTCGGCTCTTCAATGCGAACGGCAGCCGACGCGCATCGACCATCAGCGCGTCGCAGCCGTCGAGCATCCGGTCGATGACGCGCCGCAAAGCGGGCGACGCCGTCGCGCCGTCGAGGTCGTCGACGCCGCCACCCGCTTCCGCGAGCCACCGATCGATCACATAAACGCGGTTGAGATTGCGCTTGTCGTCGGCGCAGTCCTGCAAATGGTTGACGATCTGCAAGACCGTGCAAAGCGCGTCCGAATATTTGTAGCCGGATCGGTCCTCGCCATGCAGGTCAAGGAGATAGCGCCCCACCGGATTCGCCGATTTCTCGCAATAGCCGAGGACTTCCTCCCACGAATGGTAGCGGAGCTTCTCGCAATCCTGGACGAAGGCGGCGACGAGATCCGATCCGTGAATGGTCGGCACGCCGGTCGCCTTCATGCTTTCCCTGAGAGCGTGCGCCTTGGCGAATTCCGCGCCGTAACCGGCTTCGCCGCGCAATGCCGCGTCGAACGCCTTGAGGCGGCGCACCTTTTCGGCGGGGGCAAGCGAGTCATCATCGGCGATGTCGTCAATCGCCCGGGCGAAGGCGTAGAATGTCGCAACATGGGGCCGGAGCCGACTTGGCAACAGGAAGGAGCCAACGGGAAAATTCTCGTCCGCCGCGCCCTTGCCGGACGGCGCCTCAACCTGACTTGTCGTTGGTTCCGCGGTCGCTTTCATGAACCCTATCGCCGACGATCGGGCGTGGTGTAGGGGGTTTTCCAGGCGCTGAAAACCGCCGCCTTGGCGATGGTCGCCGGCGGCCATGCAAGGCCAGCCAGATTCATGCTTCTCGCCATGCTTTCGGTTGTCGCTTGCGCCGCCTGGGCGGTCCTTGCGACCGTGCGGCTGCCATTTTGGCGTCGGATTCCCCGGCTCGGCGGCGAGGCGCCGCTGCCCGATAGGCCGGGAGTCCTCGCCGTCATCCCGGCGCGAAACGAGGCCGCGACCATCGGCGCTGTCGTCCGCGCGCATGCCTCGGCGCGGTATGCCGGCGATTTTCGCATCATCATCGTTGACGACCACTCGACGGATGCGACAGCCGAGCTTGCGCGCGAGGCCGCCGGCGACCTCAAGATGGCCGTGCTCGCGGCCTCGCCGCTGCGCGAAGGCTGGACAGGAAAGCTCAACGCCGTTGACGCGGGTCTCGCGCGCGGGCTCGAATTCGCGCCGGATGCCAAATACGTCCTTTTGACCGACGCCGACATTGCGCTCGCGCCGGTAACGCTCGCCCGTCTTGTCGCGCATGCCGAAACGCATGGAACTGCGCTCGTTTCCCTCATGGCCCGCCTTGACGCGCGCGGAATGTGGGGCGGACTCCTCGTTCCCGCTTTCGTTTTCTTTTTCCAGAAACTCTATCCGTTTCATCGCGTCAACGACGCCGGCGCGCGAGACGCCGCGGCGGCGGGCGGCTGCATGCTTGTCCGCCGGGACGCGCTTGAGGCGATCGGCGGCGTCGCGGCGATCCGCTCGAAGCTCATCGACGACTGCGCGCTGGCGGCGCTTGTCAAGAAATCCGGCCGCAAGATCTGGCTCGGCGTCGCGAAAGACGAGGCGATATCGCTGCGCGACAATCGTGCGCTCGCCTCGATCTGGTCGATGGTCGCGCGATCCGCCTTCACGCAGCTCGATTATTCCTGGCCGCTTCTCATCGTTACGGTTGCGGGTATGACGCTGCTCTATCTTGCGCCGCCGGCCATCGCCCTCGCCTATCCGCTTCATGAGAACGCCGCGGCCGCCGCGCTCGGGCTCGCCGCGTGGGGTCTCGCGGCGGCGACCTATCTCCCGACCGCGCGCGTCTACGACCAGGCCACGTGGAAAACAGTCTTCCTGCCGATCGCGGCGCTTTTTTATATGCTGATGACAATCTGCTCCGCGGTCGACCATGCGCGCGGCAAGGGCGGCCGCTGGAAAGGCCGCATCTACGGGAAAGACCGCGCAAAGCGTCGTCGCGAAAGACGACCACACGCGTCTGACACTGCCTGACGTTTCGAACGGCGCTGCGCTCATGTCGGCGACTTCATTCCTTTCTGCGCTATCCCGCGGGATCAACCCTAGAAGCGCCGCAAGGGAGGGGGATAACTTTTTGCGATTCCGCTTTGCGATCAGTCGCTTAGGTCAATAATTAATCTGCGGCCGCAATCCTGTCGCGAAATTTGCCGCGGATTTCCCTTGATCAAATTCGCAGACGGAAGGTCAGCGCGCCGGCGTACCGCCCCGCGCCTCGAGCCACCGGCGCGCATCGTCGAGCGCCGGCTCGAACGGCGCCGAAACCCAGCCGAGATCGCGACGCGCCTTGTCGCTCGAAAACGACACGCGCCGTCCGGCGAGCCGAACGCCCGTCAGCGGCGCTTTCGGCGCCCTGCCGGTGAGCCGCGACAGGATTTCCGTATCGACGAGCGCGACGGCGAGCGCCGCCCAGTAGGGCAATTGCGCTTTCGGCATCGCGCGGCCGCTCACCCGTTCAAGCGCGTCAAGAAGGCGCCGCATCGATACGTTCTCGCCGCCAAGAATATATCGCTCGCCGCGCCGTCCTCTGTCGCGCGCGGCGATCAGGCCGGCGGCAAGGCTCCTTACATCGACGAAATTGAGCATGCAGTCGATTGTCGCCGGAATTTTTCCCGCCAGAAGGTCAAGGATCAGGCGCGTCGGCGGCGTGAGGCTTTCATCGCCGGGCCCAAGCGGCTCCGTCGGGATTGCGATGACGACGTCAAGGCCCTCGGCCGCCGCGTGTTCCGCCGCCCGCTCGGCCAGCAGCTTCGAGCGCGGGTAGGGTCCGAGCATGTCGTCCGCCGCAAGCCGCATGCTCTCGTCAGCGCGCGACGCGCCGATGGGCGTTCGCCGGCCGACAAGCGTCGTGAGACTTGAGCAGTGAACGAAGCGCCTTACGCCCGCCCGCCGCGCCGCCTCGAGCATGACTCGCGTTCCGACGTGATTGACGCAATCGAACGAGCGGGCGTCCCTCGCCCAGAGCTGCGCGTTTCCCGCAAGATGAAAGACAAAGTCGGCGCCGCGGACGGCGCGCGCCGCAGCTTCGGCATCTTCGATCGACCCGATGACGGTCTCGGCGCCTTCGCAATCGACGAGATCCAGCGCACGGACGTTTTCGCCAGCCGCCGCCAGCGCGGCGACAAGGTGACGCCCGACGAAGCCGGCCGCGCCCGTGACAAGCGAGAGCGTCACGGCGCCTCGCGTCGGCATAGGAGGAGCCCCTTGTCGAGCGCCGAGCCGGCGATGAGCGCGTCCCCGATTTCAAGCGCCGCGCTCGCAGCGGAGAATTGAAGCGCTTTTGGATCATCATACAGCAACGCGACGCTCCCCGCCTCGGGATCAACGCGAACAATGCGGCTCCCCGATCTGCCGATCCCGAGTTTCCGGGCAAGGCCGATCGACAGGAGATCTGGATGAACCGCGGCGACAATCCGGCCGTCAGCGGATACGGACAAATTGTCCGGCGCGCCCGGAAGCGGGATCGTTTTTTCAAGGCCAAGTTCGTTCTCGCCGCCTGAAAGCATCAGCAATTTCTTGTCGCGCGTCGCAGCAATGGCGAGGCGACCGTCTGGCAGCGCCGCGACGCCATTGGCGTGGCGCACGCCGCCGAACGCCGGCGAACCTTGCTCCGTCTGAACGCCGCCCGACCTCGCTCCGAAAACGTCCTCGACGCCGGCGCGCCAATCGCATGCGCCATGGTCGAATGAAATGAAGAGTCTGTCGCCGACGCCCGTCAGATCGTTCGCGGCGCAATGAGGCGCATTAGCGCCTTCTCCGACGGCGCCGTCCTTGAAAGCAAGAATGCGGACGGACTGCCGCCATCGCCCTCCCGTCATATGATAGGCGCGGTTGATAACCCAGAGGCGCCGCGCCGCGCCGTCGAATGAAACACCGTGCGGCCTGAGCCCCCCCGCGACATCCTCGGGATTGACAATGGACCGCAGCGACAGAGGTTCCCGGGCCGCCGCCAGTTTCTCGAATGGCGCGGCGTAAACGCCGCCCTTTGGGAGGTCCGGTGCGCGTCGCTTCACTGCGGCCTCAACGGCCCGGCGATCATAGGCGGATATGAAGAGAGTTCCGGTCGCGCCGTCAAAGGCGAGATCTTCGGCGCCGACGATTTCAACTCCTGCCGAAGCGTCGATGAGCGAAACGCGGCGACATTCCCCCGCCTGGTAGAGGGGTGCTTCTTCCGCCTCGCGCGCGCAGGCCGCAAACATCGCCGCCGCAAGAAGGCCCGCCGCCGTCCGACAACGCTTCACTGAGCCGCCCTCATCAAGCGCCTGGCCGCCTGTACCCCCATTTGCGGATGAACCGGGCGAGCCGCTGCTCGACTTTCGCCGCCGCCTCATCCGAATAGGCGAATTTATTCTTCTCGAATGACCTGACCGAGGCAAGGTAGGCCTCGAATTTGGGTCTTGCGGTCCCGAACCCCGGGAGCTGCAATTGATCATAGATGCGGGAAATCGTTCCGACCCCGTCGCGGTCGAGATCTTCATAGGCGAGGTCGAGGTAGGTTGGCGGCGCGAGTTGCGCAGCCTCGCGCTCGAGCGCATCCATCATGCGCTCATAGACGCTAAGGATCGCTTCATCGATATCGACATGGTCGAAGGGCTGAAGCGCGAATTCCGCAAAGAGCTTCCGGTAGAAATTCCGCATCGAGACGAAGACTTCATAAGGATTGCGCCGGATATGGACGAATTTCGCTTCCGGAAACATGTTGCGGAGCAACGCGAGGCGCGCCGTGTAGACGGGATTCTTGATGAGAAGCGTCTTTCCGTCCTGATATTTCGAAAGCTTGCGCAGCAAGTAGACGAACCGCCGCTTCCAGCGCTCGATGTCGGCTTCCGAACAGCCGTCGAAAAAGAGGCCGCGTCGTACGAATTCCTCAAAGGCCTTTGGAAAATAGATCCCGTGATAAAAGGAAAGATCGGTCATGTTGGCGACCGCGATCTCGTCTTCCTGCGGACTGTCGGGCGTCACCGGGATGTTGTCGATGTACCGGTGTTCGGGGAGCGCTTTTTCAAGCAGCGGCCGGAACGCGCGCGCGAGCCCGAATAGGTCCCAGGGAAGGCCGGTCGCAACCGGCGGCACGAAGGCGAATGCCCCGCTTTTGACCATCACGTTGTAAAGGTGCGTCGTCCCGGACCGCCAATGGCCGAGAATGAAAACCGGCGGCGCCAGCGTCTCCGCGCGCGGCAGACGACTGTCGATAATGATCTTCTCGGCAGCCGAAAAGGGCGATCGCGCGAGCACGGCGCCAAGGATCGCCGCGGCGCTGAGCGGCTTTGTCGGCGGGCCGGCGCGGGCGACGGCGCGCAGCAAGGTGCCGATATTCGCCCCGCTGAGTGGGTGCGCCATGTGAGGTATCCGCAACTGGCGGACCGGCCCATATCAAAGGGCGCGCTCGCTGACCAGCAACAGAGGCCGGCAGCTCACTTCAGAACACCGACCGAGGTTCTTGATATTCCTGAAAGACATGGCGCGAGTGACGGGACTTGAACCCGCGGCCTCCGGCGTGACAGGCCGGCGCTCTAACCAACTGAGCTACACCCGCATGCGCCCTCTTGGGCGGTAGGAGCGCGGTGGATAATCCGGGCCCCTGTGAAGGTCAAGCCGGCCGCATCAAGGGAAGTCTAGCCGGAGGGGCAACTGGCGGGATTGCCCGGAATGGGCATCAGGTCGGCGACCGCAAGGCCGGGGTTCGTTCGTCTGTCCGCCCCCGGGGCGATCCGATCATAGAGCCAGCGGCGTCCTTCTTTCCCTTGCGCGTAGGCGCACCGACCGGCGCGCTGGAAAGCGCCGATCGCGGCGCGCTCTCGGTCGGTGTCGTTTATTCCGGGATAGGCGATCGAAAGTCCGGATGTCGCGCCGCCGGCGAAAAAGCTCGGTCTTGTCGTCATGACCAGCGCGTCGTCTGGAATTGCGGCCATGTATCGCGCGCCTTCGCGTTCAACATAGGATCGATAGGATCGGTCCTTGATGAAGTCGGTCGCGCTGATGGCGGCGCTGGCTCCGAGCGTCAACGCGGCGATTTTCGCAACCATCGCTCCCGTTCGCTTGCCGCCGTCAAAGTGATGAACGGCGACGGCCGCCGCGAGCAGCGCGCCGATCAGGAGCTGCGGATAAAGATCAAGCGGCGTCGCCAGGGGCCCCGGCCCCTGCGTGGCGAACCGCAGGGCGAAAAACGATAGAGCTGCGGCCAGCGCAAAACGCGCGAGCGCGAATGGGTCAACGCTCGACTCCTCTTGAAGCTGCCGGATTTCGATCGCCGCGACAATGCTGATCGCCGGCAGCAAGGGCAGCAGAAACCGCGCATTAAGGCCGAGCCCTGAGTCCGTCTCGTTGAACGCGTAAAGGGTCGCGAACGCCGCCGACACGATCAGCAACAGCGCTTCGCCTCGCCTCAATTCGCCGCGAAAGAACCGGATGATCGGATAAAGCGCCAGCGGCAGGAACGGAACGCTTTGCGCAAGCGCCTTCTTGGAGAAGCCGTAAAAGCTCAGCCATCCCCACTGATCGCGGACGATGCCGGTCTGTCGATCGAGAAACTGATAAGACTGGGCGTCAACGAGCGAATACCAGTAACCGCGCGCGAGGCTGGCGACGGCCGGCGCGAAAAACAGGGCGCCGACGCCGACGAGCGCGAGCGCCCATCGAGTACGCCCGAACTTCAGGCGACGGAAAATCCTTCGGACGTCAAGTGCGAAGACGGATAGGAGAAGCGCGCTCGCGGCGGCGGCGAGAGGAAGAAAGGCGCGCTCGTCATTCGAGACGACGTCATTGTCGTAGACGAAGGGATTGAACGCGCCGAGCTTGAGGAAATTCAGCGAAGCGGCGAAAACAAGACCCGGCGCCAGCGATGCGAGGAATATGGCGGAGCGCCGGCGCGTGTCGCCGTCGCAGAAGAGCCGAAGCCACAACACGATCGCCGGCGCAAGGACGATCATGTCGATTCTGATCGACTGCGCGACGCCAGCGATAAGGCCTGCGGCCGCGATCGGCCGGAAATCTCCATCCCTCGATGCGAGCGCGCGGTCAATGACGGCGAGGATGATTGCGAGCGCGATCATATGCGGCCAGATCGCGTAGGCGTAAGTCGACCAATAGGTGCAGGCGGCCAAAACCAAGACAGCGAGCGCGGCGGCATGTCGATCGGCGCCGAGCGCGCAAGCGATCCGATGCGTCAGCCAGAGCGACGCCGCGGCCGCGACGGCGTTAAGAAGCACAAGCCCCTTGATGCCGAAGGCCGCGAAGAACGGCGCGGCGAGAATCGCATAGCCCGAAGGGTATTGCGGCGCGAGACGCCCCTCGCCAGCCGCCGGCCGGGCGAAATTCATGTCGAGCGCGGGCGCGCCCTCGACGTCGAACTGCTGAAACGTCAGCGCGCCCTCTTCCGCAAAGGCTTCGGCCGCGCGGACATAGAAATATTCATCGACGGTGAAGAGGCCGGCCGGCGAAAGGGCCGCACCGACCGCAAGGGCGAGAAATATGAGGGCAGCGGTCCGCGCGCCAAGCGGCGGCGCGACTGGCCGAAGGAACGTTCCTAAAGCGCCGCCGCTTTCATTCGCCGCCGCAAATTCCATGGGTTGAGGCTAGCGAAGCCGATGTTAAGATTAAGTCAACCAACAGTCGGCGCCGCCGAAAAGGGGGATTTTCCATGCTGAGAAAGACAATCGTCGCCGCGTCAGCGGCGATGCTGCCGATTGCGCCGGGCGCGTCGCGCGCGGCGAATTTCGAACCGGGATTTGACGGCGCCTGGGCAGGCGTCATCTCGGTCATCGACACAAGCCTCTACAATCCGACGCCTCTTCCGGACGAACTTGGAACGGCGATCGATACGATGAAGCTTGAAATCGCGATCGAGATCGAGGGGGCCGCGGCCCGGGTCTACATCAAGAACGACAACGGCTGGAAAGAGGTGAAACGGGGCAGTTTCGACATCGTCGTTCACAAGACGAACGCAGTGGTCGCCGCGATCGACTCGAACGTCGCAAAGGACATGTCAGCCGGCTGGGTCGAGACTTGGAATTTCACCTTGACCCACAAAGACGACAAGGCGCTCTACGCCTACTGGGTGCGCGCAGTGAACAACTATCATCTCGCCGCCGGCGAACCCTATGCGCGTTTCATGGTGAGCGGCGTCGCGGAACTCGCTCCTTCCGACCCGATACCGGGGCCAGGTCGCTTCTCCGTGTCGGAAGATCGCGAAGTCGGCGCCTGCCTGCCGTCGACGCTTTTATGCGGCGA
>JACADX010000202.1 GCA_013389125.1 Parvularculaceae bacterium
CCCAATAGCTGAGCGCCGCCCGCGCGCGCGCGACCCCGGCGCGGATTTCCGCCGCCTGCGGATGATTTGACGCCGCTTCGAGGCGATCAAGCGCCGCCGCGCCATAAGCGCCGAGCTTGAACTTCAGATAGCCGAAATCGAACTTCGTCGCGTCGATCCCGCCGGACATCAACAGCGCTTCCTGGCTTCGCGCGCTTATCGCCCAAACATTGAGGAGCGGCGAGGAAACGCCAAGCAGCGCGACGACCCAGACGACCGCCATCAGCGTATTTAACGGCGCGACAAGCGGCATCCAGCGCCGACCCCGCCAGTTGAGTTCGCTCAAAAGCCCGGCGATCAGCACGACGCTGTAAAGCGAGGCGAGCGCGCAGACGACGATGCCGCCGATGCGCGGCGGCGTCAGTCCGTACTCGGCGACGCGCAGGAAAAGACCGTAAAGCGCCAGGCCCGTGTAAACCGGAAACGTCGCGATGGCCGCGATCGTCGACAGGCGAAGCCAGGCCGGCGGCGGCTCGCCCTCGCCGTTTTGGTAAACGCCGTTGAAGACGAGCATCCCGAAGAGCGCGATGAAAAGTATGACGCCCCCCGGCCTGTCGAAGAAGAATTCGGCCTCAAGAATGGCGCCGGGGCCGTTCGTCGCAAGGACGATCAGGAAAGTCAGCGAAAACGCCGCCATGATCGGCATTGCGATGCGCGAGAAAAGCAGCAGGATGAAGCGAAGCGCGCCGAGCACCGCTTGCTGGCCGCGGATCATGGCGATCGACAGCCCGCCGATCGCGCCGAGAAACGGCAGGATGAACCACGGCTCGTCGAAGAGTTCGGAGAAGAAGGCGACATCCATCTGTTTGAGGAGCGCGGCCCACGCGTAAAGGAGGACGAGAGCAAGGCCCGCGAAAAGTTTCGCGCCGCCGGCGACAAGCGGCAGCGTCAGGCCGTGAAAGAAAAGCGCGGGGTATTTCGGCGGCGCGCCGGTCTCAAGCGCGGCCTTGGCGAGCGACAGCATGAGGTGACAGGCAAGCGGCGCGGAGAGAAAGAACCAGAACAGGAACGGGAATTCTTCAATCTCAAAGCCGTGCGCGCGATCGGTCCCGGCCATGAACCACGTCGGTCCCGCAAGGACCGCCGCGATCATCGCCGCCGGCAGGATCGGCCGCAGAAAATCGCGTCGTTCAGAAAGCAGGAGCCAGCCGGCGCTGAAGACGATGACCGACTGGAGAACGGTCGCGGATAGTGGCGTCGGTGTTGAAGCGTCGATCCAGCGGTCGACAATCCAGTAAACGGCGCCGCCCGTCGCGAGGCCGACAATGAGGCTCAAAAGCCCGAGACCGCGGCCGCTTTCAGCCGCATTCGGCGCCGCTTGTTTTTTCGCCTTGCCAGTCATACCCCGACCCCTCGGCGAGACCCTATCACATCCCGGCCTTATAGCCGAGAAGCGACAACCGTCGGCGGGCGCGGTAGGCTCGCCCACCCGACAGGCAAGGCCAAATGCGTCAGTATCTCGATCTCTTGCGAAAGGTTCTCGACGAGGGGGACGACCGTTCAGAGCGGACGGGCACGGGCGCGCGATCGATCTTCGGCCATCAGATGCGCTTCGATCTCGAAGCGGGGTTTCCCCTCCTGACAACAAAGAAACTGCATTTGAAGTCGATCATTCACGAACTTCTGTGGTTCATCGCCGGCGACACCAATGTCGGCTATCTCAACCGGCACGGCGTCACCATCTGGGACGAATGGGCGAATGAAGCGGGCGAACTCGGCCCCGTCTACGGACGCCAATGGCGATCCTGGCCGGCGCAGGACGGCGGCGCGATCGATCAGCTTGCGTGGGTGATCGGCGAACTGAAGCGGAACCCTTCCTCGCGCCGCATGGTCGTCAGCGCCTGGAATCCCGCGGAAATCGCCGACATGGCGCTGCCGCCCTGCCACTGCCTCTTCCAGTTTTTCGTGTCGAAAGGCCGGCTTTCCTGCCAGCTCTATCAGCGCTCGGCGGACGTCTTTCTCGGCGTTCCTTTCAATATCGCGTCCTATGCGCTCTTGACGTCCATGGTCGCGCAATCGGTCGGTTTGAAGCCCGGCGCCTTCGTTCATACGTTCGGCGACGCGCATCTTTACCACAATCATTTCGATCAGGCGCGCGAGCAGCTGGCGCGGACGCCGGGGCCTTTGCCACGCCTTGACCTCAATCCCGATGTGACGAGCGTCTTTGATTTCAAGTTCGAGGACATCACGATCAAGGATTACGTCGCGCAGCCGTCAATCAAGGCGCCGATCGCCGTATGACGCTCGTGATCCGCAACGCCGTTCGCGGCGACGGCGCGCTCATCCTTGCGTTCATCAGGGAGCTCGCCGCCTATGAAAAGCTCGCGCATGAGGCTGTCGCCGGCGCCGCCGACATCGAACGCGCGCTGTTTTCGGAAGCGCCGAAGGCGTTCGCCCTGATCGCGGAATGGGATGGCGGCCCTTGCGGCTTTGCGCTCTATTTCTTCAATTTCTCGACCTTTGTCGGCAGGCACGGCGTCTATCTTGAAGACCTCTTCGTGCGCGAGACGCATCGCGGCAAGGGGATCGGCAAGGCGCTTCTCGCGCGCCTTGCGCGCATCGCGAAGGATAACGGCTGCGGGCGCTTCGAGTGGTCGGTGCTTGATTGGAACGCGCCGTCAATCGCCTTTTACAAATCGCTTGGGGCCGTCGCGATGGACGAGTGGACGATCTATCGCCTCGCCGGCGACGCGCTCGACCGTCTCGCAAGCGAGGACTGATGCGCGTCTCAATCGTCGTCGCGACCGCGCGAAACGGCGTCATCGGCCGCAACGGCGCGCTCGCGTGGCGAATTTCCGACGATTTGAAACGGTTCCGCGCGCTGACGACTGGTCATCCCGTGATCATGGGACGGCGCACCTATGAGAGCATCGGCAAGAAACTCCCCGAGCGCATCAACATCATCGTCAGCCGCACGATGCCGGAGACCGAAGGCCTCGTCATCGCCCGGTCGATCGAAGAAGCGTTGCGGCTCGGCGCCGATGCGGCGGCGCATCTCGACGTCGAGGACATTTTCGTCATCGGCGGCGCGGAGATCTACGCGGCGACCTTGCCGATCGCGAGCCGCATCCATCTGACGGCGGTCGACGCCGATGTCGCCGGCGACGCGCGCTTTCCCGCGATCGAGCCGAAGGACTGGACGAAGCGTCCTGTCGGCGGCGCCGAACAATCGTCGCGCAATGAGCACAGTTGCGGATTTTTCATTCTTGAACGACGATAGAAAGTTGATTTTAAAAGAAAAATCAGTCTCTTCGTCTGTTAAAAATGGGTTGCCGGGGCTAATCGGCCGTTTACGATGCGGCAGTGAAAATGCGCCGCTCTTCCCGCTCGGCCGGAACAAGTCTAAGGCGCGGCGGCTTGAATGAAGGGCGCGCATGGAGGGGGCCATGAGGTTCAAAGTCCTGCTTGGCGCAGGCGCGTTGGCGACGGGCGGCTTGGCGGCCGATAGCGCCGCCGCCGAAGTCGCCCGCACCGA
>JACADX010000096.1 GCA_013389125.1 Parvularculaceae bacterium
CCATTCCTCGAAATAGACGCAGGGGCGGTGGGTCAGCGACTTTGACCGCTCGCGAACGGCGTCGAGCCGCGCATCCAGATCGCGCGACAGCGCCGCCGCTTTGTCCGGCTCGCCGATGAGCGCGCCGACGGCGCCGATCATCGCGAAGATGCCGGCGACGGTGCGATGATTGAATGCGTGAACTTCTAACCCCGCGCGCATCAGACTCGCTGTGATGTCCGCCTGAATGTCGGAGAAGGTGAAGACGAGGTCAGGCTTCAACGCGACAATCTCGTCAATCTTCGCGTCGGTGAAGGTCGAGACCTTCGGTTTCCGGCGCGCTTCGGGCGGGCGGACGACGAAACCAGAGACGCCGACAATCCGCTCCTCTTCGCCCATGAGATAAAGCGTTTCGACCGTCTCCTCGGTGAGACAGATGATCCGGCGCGGGCCCGTCATTCAGCGCGGCCCGCCGGTCAGGGCGCTCTCGACGCCTTTTTCGCCAAGCTTTTTGAGACAATACCAGACGCCGGCGCCGATCGAACTTGTGCCGCAGCAGGCGGCGGCGAGGCTCGTCGCCCAAGAAAATGCGCCAAGCGCGCCGATCATCAGCCATTGGATGACGAGCGCCGAAAGGCTCGCAAGGCCGACGATGCAGGCGGGCGCGAGGAGCAGATTGGCGAGCCAGTTGTCAAAGCCGACATGCGCGCCTCTCGATCCCCAATGCGAGATGACGAGGAAGGCGAGCGTCCCGAAGACGATCTGCCCGAACGCGACGAACGGCGCGACGCCGTTCTCGCCGATGATGCGCGTCGCGGCCCGAAACAGGGCGAAGAGCGGCGCGAGATAGACGGGGATGCTCTTGCCGTCTGTCTCGCCGGGGAAGCGCGGCGCCGTAAGCGGCGCGCCCTCGCCCTCCGCCGCCTTCGCGGCCTCCAATTGCAGCATTTGCTCCGTCCACGAATAAAGGCCGCGCGCCTCGACGCCGGCGCATTCCGGCGGCGCGTCGAACATCCCATTGCGCTCCTCGACGCAGGCGTTGAGTTCGGCGCAACCCGGCTTTTCCGTGAAGATCAGACAGTCCGAGTACGAAAGCCCCGAGGAAAGAGCCGCCGCGCATTGAGGCGACGGCGCGCGCGCTTTCATCTGCGCAAGGTCGCAGGCGGCGATCGCCGCCGCGTCCGCATTGATTTCCGCGAGCGCCGCGTCCGAAAGCGGCGCCGGCGGCGGAGGCGGCGGGACATAGACAAGCTCGCCCGCCATGACTTTTGAAAGGTCGTCGGCGTAGCCCCTGATCAGCGAAAGCGGCGCGAAGGATTTGAGGCTGTCGATCCATTCCCGTTGCGTCTTTTCCGCCGCCTTCACCTGCTCGTCGCTCAAGACGGTTTCGAACGCGCGGCCGACGCCGAGCGAGACCGCGAAGGCGAGAGCAAAGCTTGCGACGGCGCGAAGCCGCGGGTTCGGGATTTGCTGCAAGACCCGATGCGCCGCCCGGAAAGGCGCGGCGATTGGACTGAATCGACTCCCCATGGAGGATTTCTATCACGATCGCGCGCGCCCGGTCGAATCCGGCCCCGGCGAAGTGACGCGCCGCTTGCCGGCCTTTAGGGATCGGCGGATGATCGCGCTGGCGCTGGGGCGCGTCGAAAGGAGCCTTATATGAGGAGAGCGATGGTCGGCCTGGCCGGTCTGATGATTGTCGCAACGGGGGCGTTCGCCGGCAGCCCCGACGAGGATGCGCTCAGTCGCTTCGAGCGCACCGGCGAGACAGTGAAATGCGTCCGCATGCCGTCGACCGACATCACGCCGGTCGATGAGGAGACGCTACTCTTCCGCGTCGGTCCGGGCGACTATTATGTCAACGACCTTCGCGGGACCTGCAACGACGTCGATTCGGGCTTCACGCGAATCGAGGTCAATCTCTTCGGCAGCCAGATCTGCAGCGGCGAAATCATCAAGGTCGTCGACCAGTCGAGCGGGATGTTCAAGGGGGCCTGCAGCCTCGGCGATTTCGAGCGGCTGCGGAAGAAGCCTGACGAGGACGCAGCGAACCCTGAATAGCGCGCGAGGCCGCACAAACATCCGTATGCGGATCAAAAGGCGCGCTTCGCCGGAGGACGGAGCCTTCAAGGGAGACGCCGCCGGGTCGGCCCTTCGCGCGCGACTCGCGGACGCGCGGTTTCCAAAGCCTCAGGGCGAATTTCGTTCAGGAGTGCGTGCAAACCTGATCTGCGGGAGCGGCATCCCGCCCACACGCTCAACGTGCGGCCAGGGTCCGCTTTGCAAATTTTCAGTTAATTGCCTTGATTTCGCCACATTCTGGACGTAACTGTATAACATCACTGATTTGGCGATCGCGTTCTGATCGTCCGGGGTTGCGTAGCTCCCCAGAGTGTCTTGGTCACGTTGCGTAGAGTTTGGTTGCGTATCAGGAGCGGGCGGCGTCGAGTCCCCCATAGACGCCGCCCGTTTCTTTTGCCGGATTGAAAATGTAGGGCCCCGACCGGGGCCCTTTGTTTATTGCGCATTCTAAAGCGGCGTGCGGTGAAGCGTGCGCGGTTCAGCGCGTAAACGCCACGCAAATCAAAGCCTAGAGCGAGCGCCCCGATTCCGAATCACGGCGCGAAGCTCAAGCGCGGCGGCCAAGCAAAGGCCGCCCCGCCAAATTGCTCAAGGAGCGACGTCGGTCGCCCGGCATCCGGGGAGACGGAAGCTTGCAATCCGCGTCTGCCAACCTGCGGCGCTCGAAGCCTGGCCCGCCGCCGTATAGTACTCGTTGACGTACCAGAAGCTGCAGTCGTCGACGGGATCGATGTTGAGGGAGGTGTAGTCCCCCCATCTCGAATTCGTCGTCGTTTGGACGCCCGATCCGTTGATGATCGTCATTTCCGCGATCGTCATTTGACCCAAGGGATCGCCCGCGGCGCGTCCGGTGTACCTTATGCCCGGATAGACATCGACGCCGTTCACGACGCTGTAGCCGAGACCGATGTTCCCGAAGCGGTCCATGGCGACGCTGCCCATCCAGCGATGAACGCCGTCGGCGGGCGCGTAGGTGCCTTGTTGGTATACGGAGTAAGCGCCGGCCCTGCGGCGGATTTCATACCAGCGCATCCCGGCCTGCGCGGGCGCTGCCTCGACCGACTGCGCGGTGACGAGCGCGTCGTAGGTCGGGAACTTCCGGAAAGCGAGCCGCCATGTCGGCCGCTGCCGGTAGGAAAGGATGTCGAGATACTGGTTCGGATTGGTGATCCCAGGCTGCGGCAGACAATCTCGCGACGTCGGCGCGCA
>JACADX010000174.1 GCA_013389125.1 Parvularculaceae bacterium
CCCGGGCGCCGCCCTCCTCTCGGCCGCCGACCTCTTCGTTCGGCTGCTTCCTTTCGACCAGGAGCTGAAGCTCGGCGTCGCCGCGGCGCTTATCGGCGCGCCGGCGTTCATCGTCGTCGCCGCGCAGACGCAAAGGATCGCGCGATGACGAAGCTCGTCGTCGATTTATTGACGGTGCGCCGGGGGAACGCCGTCCTGCTCGACCGCGTTTGCTTTGCGGCCGGCGCCGGCGCGTTCATCGGCGTCGTCGGTCCGAACGGGGCCGGCAAGTCAACGCTCCTTCGCGCGATCGCCGGCCTCGAGCGCGACGGCGCGGAGGCCGTCCGCCTCGACGGCGTCGAGATCGGCGCCCTCGCGCCGCGCCTTCGCGCGCGCGCCCTCGCCTATCTCCCGCAGGCCCGCGAAACGCACTGGGCGATCGACGCCGAGACCGTCGCGAGCCTCGGGCGCTTTTCCTTCGGCGCGCCGCATCGCCTCGGGCCTTTAGACCGCGCCGCCGTCGAGCGCGCGCTTCATACCGCCGACGCGCTTTCCTTCCGCAGGCGGATCATGCCGACGCTTTCCGGCGGCGAGCAGGCGCGCGTCCACCTCGCCCGCGCCCTCGCCGCCGAGACGGCGATCCTTCTCGCCGACGAGCCGACGGCCGCGCTCGATCTCCGGCACGCGCTTGCGATCCTCGCTGCGCTCCGCGCCAGGGCGGACAAGGGCGGCCTCGTCGTCGCGGCGCTCCACGACCTCGATCTCGCGCGCCGGTTCTGCACCCGGATGATCGTCCTCGACGCCGGCGGAATCGTCGCCGACGGCGCGCCGGACGCCGCGCTCGACGATTCGCTCCTCGCGCGCGTCTTCGGAGTCGTCCGGACGGCGGACGGGCCGGCGCTGCCGAGCGCGAACGGCGACGCCGTCACTTGACCCCGTGCATGCCTTTCTTGAGGAGCGGCCAGAGGACGAGGAGGACGACGCCGGCGATGATCCCGGCGACGCCGATCGTCTTGAAGACGCCGAGATAGGTCTCGAGCGAGACTTGCGCGTTGAGGACCTCGCCGCCGACCGTTTCGGTCGAGGCGAACTGCGCGACGATGCCGCCGACATACTGCGCCATCGCCGAGGACAAGAACCAGACGCCCATCATCATGCCGACGAGCTTCTTGATCGAGAGCTTCGTTATCATCGACAGCCCGACCGGCGACAGGCAAAGCTCGCCCAGCGAATGCAGGAAATAGGCGAAAGCGAGCCAGAACAGCGGCACGAGGTAGTTCGCGTCGTGGAACTGCGATCCGAACACGAGGACGAGGAAGCCAAGGCCGACAAGGACGAGGCCGATCGCGAATTTCAACGGCACCGACGGCTCGAGGCCGCGCTTGCCCAGCCACAGCCACATCACCGAAAAGATCGGCGCGAAAATGACGATGAAAAGCGGGTTGAAGATCTGAACCTGACCCGCCGGCATCGTATAGACGCCGAGAATGTCAAGCTCGGTGTTGCGGTCGGCGAACAAGGTCAGCGACGAGCCTGCCTGTTCGAAGAGGGTCCAGAACACGACCGAGAAGAACGTCAGCACGACGGCGACGATCATCCGGTCGCGCTCAACGGACTTCAGCGAGAAGACCGCCCATAGCGGAATGCCGATCATCGCGATGACGTAGACGAAGAACATCACCTGGCCGAGGAGCGGCTGCGAAGCGATGTAGGCGACGATCCCGGTTGCGGCGACCTCGTGCGCGACGCTCGCGGTCTCCATCGCGTTGTTGAGAAGGAACCACGCGACGGGTACGGCCAAAAGCGACGCGATGACGATGATGAAATCGCGATTCTTGCCGTTCGGCGGCGGGTTGCCGTAATCGGCGAGCGCAGGTCCCGCGAAATGAAACCGCGCCCAAGCGAGCAGCATGCCGAAACCGGCGAGCGCGAAGCCCCACTGATAGCCGTAGGCGACGGCGATCAGCGGCGCGAGGAATTGCGAAATGATCGAACCGAGATTGATCCCCATATAGAAAATCGTGAAGCCGGCGTCGCGACGGGGGTCGCCTTCCGGGTAAAGCGTGCCGACAATCGTCGAGATGTTCGGCTTGAAATAGCCGTTGCCGACGATGATAAGGCCGAGCGACAGGAAAAGAAGAATGACGGAAACGTCGTTTCGGTCGGCGTCGAATCTATAGGAATCAGCCCCGACGTTTGCGGGAAGATCAGCGCCCGTCGCGCCGTTGAGCGTTATCGACCCGTCGTCATTGCCGCTGATCTTGTAGCGGTTTTCTCCGGATACGACATATTGGCCCGCGTCCTCGCCGTCATTGTCGATCGCGACCTCGTAGCGCTGGTCGTTGATCATCACATAGGGTTTGGCGTTCTCGCCGCCGGAAAAGGCGAGCAGGAGATAGCCGGCGGACATCAGGATGGCGCCGAACTTCACCGCCTTCTTCGATCCGAAATACTGGTCGGCGATGAGCCCGCCGATGAGCGGCGTCAGGTAAACGAGCGAGGTGAAGGCGCCATAGAGGCCGTTCGCGACGCGGTCAGCGAAGACGAAGTGCTGAACGAGATAGAGAATCAGCAGCGCCCGCATGCCGTAATAGCCGAAGCGCTCCCACATCTCCGATGTAAAAAGGATCGCCAATTGGCGCGGATGGCCGAACCACTGCTTTTCGGCGGACGGCTTTGCTGCGGCGTTGCTCATCTTCCCTCCTCGAATGGCGTCGCCGTCACCCCTGCCGGCGGACGCTGCCCTTTTGGACGATCGGCCCGTATAAGGCCGAATAACAAGAATGCGCGGAGACTTCCGTTCCGCGCACCAACCGCTTGATGGTGGCGGAAATGCGGCGCGAAATCCAGTGCTCGGGAAATCGGGGAACGGATGTTTGAACTCGACGAACGTTTGGCGAACGACACGGCCCTCGTCGGAGACTTGCCGCTGTCCCTGGTGCTGCTGATGAACGACCAGCGTTTTCCCTGGGCGATTTTGGTTCCGCGACGAAAGGGGCTTGTCGAGCTACACGATCTTTCCGCCGCCGATCGCCGCACCCTCGCCGACGAGGCTGCGGCGGTCTCCGCTGCGCTGCAAAAACTCACCGGTGCGGAGAAGATGAACGTCGCCGCGCTCGGCAATATCGTCCGCCAGCTTCACGTCCATGTCGTCGCGCGCTTTGCGGCGGATGACGCCTGGCCGCGCCCGGTTTGGGGCGTCGGCGCTGCTGTTCCTTACGCGGAAGGAGAGGCCGCGGCCTGCGCCGCCGCGCTGAAATCGGCGCTTGGCGTCTAGAGCTTCGCGCCTTGATCGGGGATGAAGGCGCGCGCTCCGGTCTTTTGGGTCGGCGTCGCCAGGCGGGCCGCGCCTTACTCGCCCGAAGCCGCGTGCGCATTCGCCCCGCATCGCGGCTGATCGACGCGGTACGTACTGCGACGCCCATTCGGACCGAATTTTCCTGGCCCGCTTTCGCGGCGGCGAAGCGCCTTCGTCAGGCCGCCGGCTTCTTGCCGGCAAGGCCGTCCATGATGATGCGGTTGACGTCGATCAAGGGCTCGACGCTGTCTTGCTTCTGAACGACGTCGCTTGAATAGAGAGTAACCCAGCGCGCAAGCGATATGATGAGCGCGCGTGTTTCGGACGGGAGCCGGTTCGCCGGGTCCGCGCAGTCCGACGCGAGCGTTCCCCAAAGCGTGCGATTTAGATGCACCGCTTCGATGAGCCGCTTGAGGTCGGCGCGGCCCGTCTCCTTCGCCTCAAGAAGGCGCCGCGTCGCTTCCGAGAAGGCGCGATATTCGGCGTCGCGCGGATGCGCCGTCGTCTTCTGCGCGCGGCGATAGGCTTCATGCGACATGGGAAAGTCTTTCGCTTTCAAATTCGATGAGCGCGCGGCAATGGCCGAGCGCCTTGTAATAGGCGCCGTTGGCGACCGCGGCGGATATTTTGAGGCAGAGCGAAAGCGCCCCGGGGTCGGCGACGGCGCCTGCGAATTCCGTCAGCCGCCGCTCGAACTCGCCGAAGACCCCGGCGCGCGCGTCGGGGTCAAGCGCCATCATCATCACCGGCAAGTATACGCGTCGCGCCGGCGTCGTCGCCTCCTCGGCGCGCATGATGTCGCGCTCGCGAAGCACGCTCGCGCGATTCTCGATCACGAATTCAGCGCGGCGCTCGCCGTTGACGAGGACGGCGCCGTTGATGGCGATCTTCTCGCCGGCTTTCAGCGTCAGTTTAAGTCCCATCGCGCGTCTCCGCCCGCGCCGACTAGACCGCGACATCGTTAATAAACCGCTGTCGCGGCCTTGACGGGCGGGAGGCGGCGGCCCTTGATGCCGAAGAAAGCCGACGAGCCATGCCCCGCAAATTCGACCGCGTCCCGGAACTCAGCCTCAAATCCTTCACGCTCGGCGACGCGCCGGGGCGGCGCCTCTTCATCGACGCGCTCATCGAGGGGTTTCAGTATTTCGGCTTCATCGTCTTGAAGGACCATGCGGTCAGCCGCGAGCTCCTTGCGCGCGCTTATGCGCTTTCGAAGGAATTCTTCGACCTGCCGCTCGAAGAGAAGTTGAAATGCGCCGCGGGCCCGGACGGCCAGCGCGGCTACACGCCCTTCGGACGCGAGCACGCAAAGGACGCGAAAGTCGCGGACCTGAAGGAATTTTATCATGTCGGGCGCGAATTCGCTTTCGCCTCGCCGCTCGCCGGCGTTTATCCGGCGAACAAATGGCCCGAGCGGCCGGCGCGGTTTCGCGAGACGTTCCTCGCGCTCTACGCCGCGCTTGAGGAGGCGGGCTTTGCGATGCTCGAAGCGCTCGCGCCCTCGCTTGGCGTCAAGGACGGCTATTTCCGCGCCATGGCGACGAACGGCAATTCGATCC
>JACADX010000010.1 GCA_013389125.1 Parvularculaceae bacterium
GGACAAGGGCGGGTCGATCATTCAGATCAGCTCCGCGACCGCCAAGATCATGCTCAACAATCACGCCTCCTACATGGGGACGAAGGCGGGGATCGATCATGTCGTCCGGGTCGTGGCGCATGAGTTCGGCGAGCGCGGCATTCGCTGCAATTCGATTTCACCGGGCCTCACTGACACGCCAATGACGGCCGAGGCGAAAGAGGTTCCAGGACTCTTTGAATCGTTCCGCGCCGGCTACCCGCTCGGACGCTGGGGCACGACCGCCGATATCGCCGCCGCGGCCGTGTTCCTCGCCAGCGACGAATGCTTCATGACCGGCGAAAATCTGCAGGTGAACGGCGGGTTGACGCTGCGGCGCAATCCGAGCGCAAAGGAATTGGAAGAGGCGATCGCGAGAGCGTCAGTTCAGCGCTGATCGGCTTCGATCGTCGCCTTGATCTGCGCTCGCAGCTGATCCTTCCGGATTTTGCCGGACGCGGTGCGCGGGAAGTCGGAGACGAACTCGAAGCGCTCCGGAATCTTCTGCCTTGCAAGGCCGCTCGCCGCGACATGGTCGCCGAGCGCTTTTGCGTCGGCGGTCGCGCCGCGCTTGATGATCACATAGGCGCAGATTCCCTCGCCGAGGCGGGGATGCGGCATGGCTACGATCGCCGCTTCGGCGACGGTGGGATGGACGTGCAGCACGTCCTCGATTTCCTTGGCGCTGATGTTCTCGCCGCCGCGAATGATGAGGTCCTTCTTGCGTCCCGTAATGACGACGGCGCCTTCGGGCGTGACGCGGCCGAGATCGCCGGTGCGAAAATAGCCCTCGGCGGTGACCGCCTCTTGGGTCTGCTTTTCGTCAGCGTAGCCGAGAAACATCGCCGGTCCGCGCGCAAGGATTTCGCCCTCTTCGCCCGGCGCAACGTCCCGGTCGGCATTGTCGACGATCCTCACATCGTAGTCGACGATCCTGCCGTCGGTCGTCGCGGCTAGCCGTTCGTCCGCGGCGGCGGGAAAGCCGAGCGTCACCAGCGGGACCTCCGATGCGCCAAAGACGCGGAAGGCGCGACAGCGCTCGAACGCGGCGTTCGCCGACGGGATGACATCCGGCGGCACAGCGGCGCCGCCGCAGGCGAAGAAGCGCAGGCTCGGAAGACGCGTGCCGGCGAGGCGCGCCGCATTGGCGAGTTCGACGAGGAACGGCGTCGCTGCGACCGTGCCCGCGACCTCATGGCGCTCAATGAGCGAAATCGCCTCCCTCGCATTCCAGCTTTCCATGAGTACGGTGCGCGTCTCGGCGAGAAGCGGCAATTCAAGCCCGTTCGAATAGCCGCTGATATGCGTCACCGGCGACGGCATGATGATCGCGTCGCCCGGTCTGATCGACCAATGTCTAACGCAACATTCGACGGCGCGCGCGATCGTGTTGTGGCTGTGGAGAACGCCCTTCGGCCGCCCCGTGGTGCCAGACGTGTAAAGCAGCATCTTGACGCCGCCGGGATCGACGGCCGGACGGCTGAACCCGCGCCTTGCGCCGGCGTTGACAAGATCGTCGAATGCGAGCGCGCCGTCGCGACGGCCGCGGACGAAAACGACATGCCGCAGCGCCGGCAGCGACGGGCGCAAGCGTTCGATCATCGCGCCGTAATCGTAATTGCGGAACGAAGGCGAAAGAAAGAGCGCTTTCGCGCGGCAGTCGGCGAGCATCATCCCGACCTCGGCATCGCGATAGATCGGAACGATCGGGTTGACGATGAATCCTCCCATCGCCGCAGCAAGATTTATGACCGCCGCCTCGATCCAGTTCGGAACCTGGAAGCTCACGACATCGCCCTGGCGAAGTCCGAGCTCGGTCAATGACAGGCAAAGCGCCTCGGCGTCGGCAATGACGCCCTGGCGGTCGGCGCGAGGGCCCGCATCGAGAAACATCGCCGCCGTGGGGTCCCGATCGGCAAGAGCGTAAGCCCGGTCCGCGATCGTCTCGTTGCGCCAGAATCCGCCCTTCGCATAGCGGCGGTGATGCGGCGCGGGCGCATCGAGCCAGGACCAGGACGGCGGTCTTTCCATGACGCCACGATCGGCCAGTCGGTCGCGCCGTTCAACCGTCAAAATAGGCAGTCGGAGCGGGCGTCGCCTGTCACTCCTTGCAGGTTGCGGGCGGCGCCGGGCTTTGATCGAATGACGGCGAAAAGACGAGGAGCGCTCCATGAGCAAGGAAATCGTCGGCAAGGTCGCCGCGGCGATGCTCGACTACGTCGAGAACAACAAGACTTTCATGACCGAGCGGTCAATGACCGTACCCACCCGGTCATACACCGACGCTGATCAGTGGGGCGCTGAAATGGAGCTGATCTTCAAGCGCACGCCGCTGATGCTGGCCCTCTCCTGCGAAATGCCGAATCCCGGCGACTACAAGGCGATGGAGGCGGTCGGTCTCCCGATTCTGATAACGAGGGATCGCGATGGCGACGTTCGCGCTTTTTTTAATGTCTGCTCGCATCGCGGCGCGCCGATCGCCAGGGCCGGACATGGCAATTGCGCGCGCTTCTCGTGCGTCTATCACGGCTGGAC
>JACADX010000104.1 GCA_013389125.1 Parvularculaceae bacterium
ACGCCGGAAGGGCCGAATATCGGCCTCATCAACAGTCTCGCGACGCATGCGCAGGTGAACAAATACGGCTTTATCGAGAGCCCCTACCGCAAGGTCGAAAACGGCAAGGTGACCGACGACGTCGTCTATCTCTCGGCGATGGAGGAACAGCGCTACGCCGTCGCGCAAGCCAACGCCGAGATCGACAAGAACGGCCGCCTTGCGAACGAGTTCGTCAACTGCCGGGTCGGCGGCGAAGCGATGCTGATGCCGCGCGACGAGGTGAAGTATATCGACGTCTCGCCAAAGCAGCTCGTCTCGGTCGCGGCGGCGCTCATTCCGTTCCTTGAGAATGACGACGCGAACCGCGCTCTCATGGGCTCGAACATGCAGCGCCAGGCGGTGCCGCTTCTCCAGGCCGAAGCGCCCTTCGTCGGCACGGGCATGGAGGCGATCGTCGCGCGCGATTCGGGCGCCGTCGTCTCGGCGCGCCGTCCAGGCGTCGTCGAGCAGGTCGACGCCCAGCGTATCGTCGTACGCGCCACCGAAGAGACCGACCCGACGAAGCCCGGCGTCGACATCTACAATCTCCGGAAATTCCAGCGCTCGAACCAGTCGACCTGCATCAACCAGCGCCCGCTCGTGAAGATCGGCGATGTCGTCAGAGCCGGCGACATCATCGCCGACGGCCCGTCGACGGATCTCGGCGAGCTCGCGCTCGGAAAGAACGTGCTCGTCGCATTCATGCCGTGGAACGGCTATAATTTCGAAGATTCAATCCTCATCTCCGAGCGCATCGTCAGGGACGACGTCTTCACCTCGATCCATATCGAGGAGTTCGAGGTCATGGCCCGCGACACCAAGCTCGGACCGGAGGAAATCACCCGCGACATCCCGAACGTCTCGGAAGAAGCGCTCCGCAATCTCGACGAAGCCGGCATCGTCGCCATCGGCGCCGAAGTGAACCCCGGCGACATCCTCGTCGGCAAGATCACGCCGAAGGGCGAAAGCCCGATGACGCCGGAGGAAAAGCTCCTGCGCGCGATCTTCGGCGAAAAAGCCTCGGACGTCCGCGACACGTCGCTGAAGCTGCCGCCGGGCGCCTCGGGCACGGTCGTCGAAGTCAGGGTCTTCAACCGCCACGGCGTCGAAAAGGACGAGCGGGCGGTCGCGATCGAGCGCGAGGAGATCGAGCGCCTGGCGAAAGACCGCGACGACGAACTGGCGATCCTTGAGCGCAACATCTTCGGCCGCCTGAAATCGCTGCTTGTCGGCAAGGAAGCGGTGTCCGCGCCGAAAGGGCTCGACAAGGGGAAGATCAACGAAGAGGGTCTTGGCGAGCTTTCGAAAGGCCAGTGGTGGAAGATCGGCCTTAAGGACGAGAGCGCCATGGCCGAGGTCGAGGCGCTGAAAAAGCAGTATGACGAAAGCCGCCAGCGTCTCGAGGCGCGCTTTAACGACAAGGTCGACAAGCTGAAGCGCGGGGACGAACTGCCGCCCGGCGTCATGAAGACCGTCAAGGTCTTCGTCGCGGTGAAGCGCAAGCTCCAGCCGGGCGACAAGATGGCCGGCCGCCACGGCAACAAGGGCGTCATTTCGAAGATCGCGCCGATCGAGGACATGCCGTTCCTCGCGGACGGCACGTCGGTCGACATCGTCCTCAACCCGCTCGGCGTGCCGTCCCGGATGAACGTCGGCCAAATTCTTGAAACGCATCTTGGATGGGCCTGCCGCGGCCTTGGAAAGCAGATCGGCGACGTTCTTGAGCAATGGGAAGCGGGGAAATCCTCGCGCGACGACGTCGGCGCCAAGATCAAGGAAATCTACGGCGAGGACCAGATCCTGCCGCGATCGAATGACGAGCTGAAAGAGCTCGCCGGCAACCTTACGCGCGGCGTGCCGATCTCGACGCCGGTCTTTGATGGCGTCAGAGAACCTGACATCGTGAAAATGCTGAAAAAGGCCGGCCTTGAGGAGTCGGGCCAGGTCGATCTTTACGACGGCCGCACCGGCGAGAAGTTCGGCCGCAAGGTGACGGTCGGCTACAAGTACCTTTTGAAGCTCCACCACCTTGTCGACGACAAGATCCATGCGCGCTCGATCGGACCTTATTCGCTCGTCACGCAGCAGCCTTTGGGCGGCAAGGCCCAGTTCGGCGGCCAGCGCTTCGGCGAAATGGAAGTGTGGGCGCTCGAAGCTTACGGCGCCGCCTACACGTTGCAGGAGATGCTCACTGTGAAGTCGGACGACGTCGCCGGCCGCACCAAGGTTTACGAGGCGATCGTTCGCGGCGACGACAATTTCGAGGCGGGCATTCCCGAAAGCTTCAACGTGCTCGTGAAGGAAATGCGTTCGCTCGGATTGAACGTCGAACTGCAGGGCGGCTGATCGCCGCAGATTTCCCCGGAGCGCCCCAATCGGCGCTCCGGCTTCCGCGCCAGCCGGCGAAACTTGAACTCAATGTGACGGCGGAAAGACCGCCAACCGAAAGAGGCCTCAATGTCCCAGGAAATGATGAACGTGTTCAACCCGGCCGCGCCGGCGCAGACGTTCAACCAGATCCGCATCTCGATCGCGAGCCCGGAAAAGATCCTTTCCTGGTCCTATGGCGAGATCAAGAAGCCGGAAACGATCAACTACCGCACGTTCAAGCCTGAGCGCGACGGCCTTTTCTGCGCGCGCATCTTCGGCCCCGTGAAGGACTACGAATGCCTTTGCGGCAAGTACAAGCGGATGAAGTACAAGGGCATCACCTGCGAAAAGTGCGGCGTTGAAGTCACGCTGACGAAAGTCCGCCGGGACCGCATGGGGCATATCGAGCTTGCAGCGCCAGTCGCCCATATCTGGTTCCTGAAGTCGCTTCCCTCGCGCATCTCGCTGATGCTCGACATGACCCTCAA
Source organism: Parvularculaceae bacterium (assembly GCA_013389125.1). Classification (GTDB taxonomy): domain Bacteria; phylum Pseudomonadota; class Alphaproteobacteria; order Caulobacterales; family Parvularculaceae; genus Amphiplicatus. The sequence goes on from JACADX010000104.1 coordinate 2,880, forward strand.
AGACGTCGAGCGCGTCCTTTATTTCGAGCAGTTCATCGTCATCGAGCCGGGCCTGACGCCACTCGAAAAGCACCAGCTTCTGACTGAGGAGGAATATCTCAAGGCGCAGGAGGAGTACGGCGAGGACAGCTTCACGGCGGGCATCGGCGCCGAAGCGATCCGCGAAATCCTGCAGTCCATCGACCTTGAGGCGGTCGCCGAACAGCTTCGCGTCGAAATCGCCGAGTCGACCTCGGATCTGAAGCCGAAGAAGCTCGCCAAGCGGCTGAAGCTCATCAATGCGTTCATCGAGTCCGGCAATCGGCCGGAATGGATGATCATGACCATCGTGCCGGTCATCCCGCCGGAACTGCGCCCGCTCGTGCCGCTTGACGGCGGCCGTTTCGCGACCTCGGACCTTAACGACCTCTATCGCCGCGTCATCAACCGGAACAATCGGCTGAAGCGCCTCATCGAGCTTCGCGCGCCGGACATCATCGTCCGCAATGAAAAGCGCATGCTGCAAGAAGCGGTCGACGCGCTCTTCGACAATGGCCGCCGCGGCCGCGTCATCACCGGCCCCAACAAGCGCCCCTTGAAATCGCTCTCGGACATGCTGAAGGGCAAGCAGGGCCGTTTCCGCCAGAATCTTCTCGGCAAAAGGGTCGATTATTCCGGCCGGTCGGTCATCGTCGTCGGCCCCGAGCTGAAGCTTCATGAATGCGGCCTTCCGAAGAAGATGGCCTTGGAGCTCTTCAAGCCGTTCATCTATTCGCGCCTCGACGCGAAAGGGCTTTCGGCGACCGTCAAGCAGGCGAAAAAGCTGGTCGAAAAAGAGCGCCCCGAGGTTTGGGACATTCTTGACGAGGTCATCCGCGAGCATCCGGTGCTCTTGAACCGCGCGCCGACCTTGCATCGCCTCGGCATCCAGGCGTTCGAGCCGAAGCTCATCGAGGGCAAGGCGATCCAGCTCCATCCGCTCGTTTGCACCGCATTCAACGCGGACTTTGACGGCGACCAGATGGCGGTCCACGTCCCGCTCGCGCTTGAAGCCCAGCTCGAAGCGCGCGTCCTCATGATGTCGACGAACAACATCCTGTCGCCGGCGAACGGCAAGCCGATCATCGTGCCGTCGCAGGACATCGTTCTCGGCCTTTATTACATCACCCTCGAAAAGTCCGGCGAACCGGGCGAGGGAATGGCCTTCTCCTCGATGTCGGAAATCGAGCATGCGCTCGAGGCCGGCGTCGTAACCCTGCACTCGAAAATCAAGGCGCGCTGGGAATCGGTCGGAAGGGACGGCAAGGCGATCCGCGAGATCGTCGAAACGACGCCTGGCCGCATGAAGCTCGCGCAGGTCCTGCCGAAGGACGGCAACGTGCCGTTCGCCGTCGTCAACCAGCTGCTCACCAAAAAGACGATTCAGGGCCTCATTGACATCGTCTATCGCCATTGCGGCCAGAAGCAGACGGTCATCTTCGCCGACCGCATCATGGATCTCGGCTTCAAGGAAGCCTGCAAGGCGGGCATTTCATTCGGCAAGGACGACATGGTCATCCCGGCGGCGAAGCAAAAGCTCGTCGAGGAAACGCGCGCGCTCGTCCGCGACTATGAGCAGCAATACGCGGACGGATTCATCACGCGCGGCGAAAAATACAACAAGGTCGTCGACGCCTGGGCGAAATGCACCGACAAGGTCGCCGACGAAATGATGAAGCAGATCTCCGCCAAACGCCTCGACAAGGAAACCGGGCGCGAGATGGAGGTCAATTCCATCTACATGATGTCGCACTCGGGCGCGCGGGGCTCTCCGGCGCAGATGAAACAGCTCGCCGGCATGCGCGGCCTGATGGCCAAACCTTCGGGCGAGATCATCGAGACGCCGATCATCTCGAACTTCAAGGAAGGCCTCACCGTGCTCGAGTACTTCAACTCGACGCACGGCGCCCGCAAGGGTCTTGCGGATACGGCGCTCAAGACCGCGAACTCCGGCTATCTGACGCGCCGTCTCGTCGACGTCGCTCAGGACAGCATCATTCGCGAAGAGGACTGCGGCACAGAAAACGGCATCACGCTCGACGCCGTCATTCAGAGCGGCGAAACGGTCGTGCCGCTCTCGCAGAGGATTCTCGGCCGCACGGCGCTTGTCGACGTCAAACATCCGAAGACAAAGGCGGTGCTCGCCAGGAAAAACGACGAGATTAACGAAGAGCAGGCTGAAGAGATCGAAGGCGCGGGCATTCATAAAGTGCGCGTGCGCTCGGTTCTGACCTGCGATTCCAAGGTCGGCGTCTGCGCGCGATGCTATGGGCGCGATCTTGCGCGCGGCAGCCATGTGAACGTCGGCGAAGCGGTCGGCGTCATCGCCGCGCAATCGATCGGCGAGCCCGGCACGCAGCTCACGATGCGGACCTTCCACATCGGCGGCACGGCGCAGGTCGGCGACACCTCGTTCATCGAGGCGAGCCACGAGGGCAAGATCGTCCTGGAAAACCGCAACGTGGTCAAAAATTCCGACGGCGATCTCATCGTCATGGGGCGGAACACGCTCGTGAAGATCGTTGACGCCGACGGTCGCGAGCACGCGTCGTATAAGGTCTCTTACGGCACCAAGCTTCGCATCGACGACGGCGCCAAGGTGACGCGCGGCCAGCGCATCGCCGACTGGGATCCGTACACCCAGCCGATCCTCACCGACCTCGCCGGCAAGGTGAAGTTCGAGGATCTTCAGGAAGGCTTCTCGATGCAGGTCGTCGCGGACGAGGCGACGGGCATCGCGAGCCGCGTCGTCATGGACTGGCGCGCCAATCCGCGCGCCGCGGCGCTGAAGCCGTCGATCGTCATCACCGAC
>JACADX010000037.1 GCA_013389125.1 Parvularculaceae bacterium
CGGACGGCGCCGTCGACTATTACAACTCGATTTCCGTGATCGCGGAAACCGCCGAAGGCCGCGTTCCGATCGCCCATTACGACAAGCACCATCTTGTCCCCTTCGGCGAGTATCTGCCGCTTGAAGGGCTTCTCCGAACGCTCGGACTGGCCCAGCTCGCGCCCTATGACGACGGCTTCAGGAGAGGACCGGGGCCGGCGACCATTTCAATTGGGGGACCGCCCTTTGCGGCGCTTGTCTGCTACGAGGCGATATTTCCCGGGCGGATTTATCCGCGCGACCGTCGTCCGGCGTGGATCGCGACGGTCACCAATGATTCCTGGTTCGGGGATTCCTCTGGCCCTCGCCAGCATTTCGATCAGGCGCGCCTGCGCACAGTCGAGACCGGGCTTCCGATGGCGCGATCAGCCAATTCCGGCGTCTCGGGCCTGATTGACGGGACGGGGCGGGTGCGCGCCCGGATTCCGCTCTATAAGACTGGCGTGATTGACGCGGCCCTGCCGGCGCCTCTGCCGCCAACCCTATACGCCCGGCTTGGCGATCTGCCGTTCGCCCTGATGATGGCGGCGGCTGGCTTCGCCGGTTTTTTCGCTGGCCGGCCAGCAAGATAGCTGTGACACAACCTTTGCGAGCCCCGGGAAATGCTTTATGGTCCTCCACCCGGGGAGACTTCGCAGGAAACCGTCCGTTGGGCTGACGGGCGAGAGCGAAGCAGGAAGGGCGACATGGCGGATGAAAAAAAGCCGCACCCGATCGACGTACACGTCGGCGGGCGGGTGCGGCTGAGACGGACGATGCTGGGAATGAGTCAGGACAAGCTCGCCGATGCGCTCGGCCTGACGTTCCAGCAAATTCAAAAATACGAAAAGGGCGTCAATCGCATTGGCGCGAGCCGGGTGTTTGAGATTTCCCGGGTGCTTGGCGTTCCGATCCAGTTCTTTTTTGACGACTACGACGCCAACACCGGCCGGTCATACGGTTTTGCGGAATCAGGGCCGGACGACGGCGCGGCGATGATGGAGCTTTTGAACACCCCGGAAGGGGTGCAACTGTGCAAGCATTTCGCCGCGATCACCGATCCGAAAATCCGCAAGCGCGTGCTCGAACTTGTGAAATCGCTCTCGGACGGCGAGGGGCTTTCCGCCACCGCCTGAGCGCCGTCATTGTTGATGGACAGGCCCCAGCCGCTTCGTTAGAAGCCGGCGCGGCATAAACTTTTCCTTATATAAGGGTTGAGGGGTCCATGGCTCGCCGTTCTTACTTGTTTACGTCCGAAAGCGTCTCCGAAGGGCACCCCGACAAGGTCTGCGACCGGATTTCCGATGAGGTCGTCGACCTCGTTTATCGTGAAGCCGCAGCAACGGGGATGAACGGCTGGAACGTCCGCTGCGCCTGCGAAACGCTTGCGACGACGAACCGCGTCGTTATCGCCGGCGAAGTGAGAATCCCCGAGACGCTGATGAACGGCAAAGGGGTTGTCGCCGATCGCTTCATTGATGTCGCGCGGCGCGCGATTAGGGACATCGGATACGAACAGGACGGCTTCACCTGGCGCGACCAGACAAAAATTGAGGTCTTGCTGCATGGTCAGTCAGCGGACATCGCGCAAGGCGTCGATAAGGCGGCCGACGCCAACGCCGAAGGCGCAGGCGATCAAGGCATCATGTTCGGTTACGCCTGCCGCGAGACGCCGGCGTTGATGCCGGCGCCGATTTATTACAGTCACAAGATTCTCGAGCTTCTCGCCGCCGCGCGGCATAAAGGCGAGGGCGACGCCGGCCGCCTCGGCCCCGACGCGAAGAGCCAGGTCACCGTCAAATATGAAGCCGGAACGCCGTCGGAAGTCGTATCGATCGTGCTCTCGACGCAGCATCTCGATCCGACCTGGGACTCAAAGAAAGTCCGTTCGGTCGTCGAACCCTATATCCGCAAGGCGCTGGGCGATCTGAAGATCTCGCCCGCCTGCCAGTGGCATATCAATCCGACGGGCAAGTTCGTAACCGGCGGGCCCGACGGCGACGCCGGCCTTACGGGACGCAAGATAATCGTCGACACTTATGGCGGCGCGGCGCCGCATGGCGGCGGCGCCTTTTCAGGCAAAGACACGACGAAGGTCGACCGGTCCGCCGCCTATGCGGCGCGCTATCTCGCCAAGAACGTCGTCGCCGCCGACATGGCGGACCGCTGCACCATCCAGCTTTCCTATGCGATCGGCGTCGCCAAGCCGTTGTCGATTTATGTCGATCTTCATGGAACAGGCCGGGTCGACGAGGCGGCGCTTGAACGCGCCCTCGCCGAAGCGATGGATCTGACGCCGACCGGCATTCGCCGCCATCTCGGCCTCAACAAGCCGATTTACGCGCGCACCGCCGCTTACGGCCATTTCGGACGCGCGCCCGACGCCGACGGCGGCTTTTCCTGGGAAAAGATCGACCTCGTCGACGCGCTGACGAAGGCGATCCGCTGAGAGATCTTCGGCGACAACGACTTGCGCGACGCGTGTCACGTTACAGGGGGGCGATACGAAAGCGAGAAAACGTCTGTAGTGAGGTTATCGCCGTCTAGCGTCAGATTCTGGGCGGCTCTTTCTTATATCGCTCGCACGCGTTTTTGTAGAGCACGTCATATTCCTCCGCACTCATTGACGGCGCCAGTTGCCTTGCAAGTTCGTGTGGGGCCTTTTGCAGGTTCGTCGTGAATAGTGCACCGTCATCCCAAACGCTCTGCTCAAGGTGCATGGCGAAGCTCACAATCCCTGACCCACGCAGCAACAAGAACGGGTCATGAGTCGGCATGCCTTCGGTGTGAATTCTTCCAATCGCCAAAACCTCTTTGCCAAACCGCACAAAGTTCGGATAGGCGATCAAGCGCGAAGTTGATCCGGGCGGCGCAACAACTCTTAAAGCGTAGTGATGATTATTCCGGAAGAATTCTGAATTGAACTGGAGCTGCATGAGCCTCTCGATGTCCAACACCTGCTCAATGCGTCTGACGGAGAGTGATCTGTTTTTGATTTTTTCAATGGCGCGCTTGTTAAGGCGCTCACTGAAGCCAAGATGGAACGAGTCATATCCACTTAGTGCGATTCTCGTCTCAAAAATCTTGTCGACCCGATCAATGTAGTACTCCCAGACTATGCCGAGATCCGCAGTTACGTTATCGAACGAATATACTCTTGCGCATTCTGTGGTGAAGGCGTGCAACTGCTCCCAATTTTGCACTCCGAAAAATCGCGCTGCGGAAGCACGCCTGTCGGGTTCAATTTCAGACTCGTTTCTTCGCCAATTCCGCAGAGTTCGGTCGGAAACACCAAGCTCAAGCGCGAGTTCGCCGCTGGTCCGACCATACAAAACGAGAGCATCTTCAAGTACTCGCCCATCAGGCATGATCGCCGCTCCAAAGTTCCACACAACCGACCGCACGTTACTACGAACATCTTGATCCGCATAATGATCTACCAGTTAGATTCCGATAAACATATAACATATTGTTTTTACGCTATATTCCAAATACACTACGGTGCCGCACAATTCCGGAAGGTTGCCGTCAATGTGACGGCCAAGTGCTACTCTCGGGTTTCCCAGCGGCCTATGGTCGCATGGTCAAAACGGAGAAGAGTTATGACCGAACACAACAACTACTACCCTTGCCATCCGGAAAAAGACCCAAATCCATTCGCTCCATTAGGATGGATTTCATTTGGCTGCCTATTGAGCATCGCCGTCGCCTCATTCGCCATCTTCGTGCAAAGGGCAATGGGAACCTGATGGTCTATCCGTCTAGGAAATAGAGGAGGCCCGTCGCTGCGAACCGGCCCCATAAGGGTTGGTCCCGCGGCGGGCGCTTTTGTCGACGCTATTCGGTACGCGATGAATAAGCTCGTTTACTCAGAGACTCTGAATCAGGCTGGCAAGTCGCTGCAACCCACATTCGCTGAACTCTTTACGCCGAAGCTCGTGACCGTGCTTCGCGAGGGGTATGGGGCGAAAGAGCTGCGTGCGGACGCGTTCGCCGGCCTCACCGTCGCCATCGTCGCGCTGCCGCTGTCAATGGCGATCGCGATTGCTTCGGGCGTAGGGCCGGAGCGCGGACTTTACGCCGCGATCATCGGCGGGTTCCTCGTTTCGGCGCTCGGCGGCAGCCGCTTCCAGATCGGCGGTCCTGCTGGCGCATTCATCGTGCTTGTCGCCGCGACCGTCGGAAGGCACGGCGTCGATGGGCTCATTCTCGCAACGTTATTGTCCGGCTTCATGCTGGCCGCCGCCGGCTATCTGCGCCTCGGCAGCTATGTTCAGCTGATCCCTTTTCCCGTGACCGTCGGCTTCACTGCGGGGATCGCGGTCATCATTCTTGCAAGCCAGTTCAAGGACCTCTTCGGGCTCTCCCTCGAAAGTGACGCGCACGGACCGATCGTCGACAGCCTCGTCGCCGATTTCGGCGCGCGTGAGACGGCAAATCCCTTCGCGATCGGCGTTTCGGCGGCGACGATCGCGATCATCGTCGTCTTCCGGAAGTGGCGGCCGGCTTTCCCGGGGATCCTTGTTGCGGTGATCGCGGCGTCCGTCGCGACCGCGCTTTTCGACCTGCCGGTCGAAACCATCGCCGACCGCTTCGGCGCGATCGAGGGCGGCCTTTTGGCGCCGACCCTTCCGCCGATCTCGCTCGCGCGGATCGGCGCTGTCCTGCCTGACGCCTTCGCGTTCTTCCTCCTCGGCGCGATCGAGTCGCTTCTCTCGGCGACGGTCGCCGATTCGATGACCGGCCGCCGGCACCGGTCAAACTGCGAACTCGCCGCGCAAGGCGCCGCGAATGTCGCGTCGGCGCTCTTCGGAGGCATGGTCGTAACTGGCACAATCGCGCGCACCGCGACGAATGTCCGGGCCGGCGCGCACGGTCCCGTGGCCGGCATGCTTCACGCGGCGTTTCTTTTCGCATTCATGGCGGCGGCGGCGCCCCTGCTTGGCTATGCGCCCCTTGCCGCGCTCGCCGGCGTCCTCGCGGTCGTCGCCTGGAACATGGTGGAGAAAGAATCCTTCATCGCGCTCCTGCGCGGATCAAAAGGCGACGCCGCCGCGCTCCTCGCGACGTTTCTCCTGACGGTCTTCCGCAGCCTCACCGAAGCGATCGCCGCCGGCGTCGCGATCGGCGCGGTCGCTTTCATTCACCGGATGGCGAGCGCGGCGCAGGTGACCATGGCGGCGCCGCTCATCCGACGCGACGAAGCCGACGCGCCGCCAGGGGAGCGCACCGCCTACGATCCGACGGCCGCCGCCGGCGCCGGGCGGGCGACCGCGATTTACCGGATTTCGGGCGCCGTCTTTTTCGGATCGGCCGCGAGCCTCGGCCTTGCGCTCGACCGGATTCTCGCCGGCGAAAAGACGTTCATTCTCGATTTCGAAAACGCCGCTTTCGTCGATTCGTCCGGCGCGCAGGCCATCCGCAGCTTCGTCGACAAGGCGCGCCGCCAGCAGGTTGAGGTCGTCATCACGGCCGCCGCGCCGGCTGTCCGCGCCGAACTGGAACGCGCCGGCATGACGCCGCCGCGCATTCGCTACGCGGCGACGATCGCGGAAGCGTCCGCGTGAGCCTCAGCGCTTCAGCGCGCCCGTCGCCAGATCGACGCCTTGAGCCTCGAGCGCCCGCCGCAGAGGATCGATCCGCGACCCATAGGCGCCGGCGCGCTCGCCTTTGAGGCTCACCTCGCCGCGCACCTGGATTGCGCTGATCGTCGGCGCGATGGCGCGCGCCTTCTGGAAGTCGCGACAGCCTTCCTCCCATTGGAGGCCGCAAAGCGCGATCAGCCGCTTCGCCTCGACGTCGAAGCCCCTGACAAAATCCTCATACTGAACGGTGTGGAAGCGCCCCGGCAGAACGCGCTCGAAATGATCGACGAGTTTCGCGTAGAGCCCGTAACGCTTTGCAATATCGTCGAAGTTCGTCGTCCAAGCCCAGAATTTCAGCATGTCCTGACGCCAGATCGCGAGGCCGTTTTCGACCGGATTGCGGCGGACATTGATGATGACCGATCTTGGAAAGACCTGCGCGATGAAGCCGGCCGCTTCGAGATTGAGGAGATTCTTGTCCGTAAA
>JACADX010000235.1 GCA_013389125.1 Parvularculaceae bacterium
AGCTGGTAGAGCCAGACGTCGTAGGAGGTTTTCGCTTCGAGCGAGAGCTTGTCGTAATCGAAGTTCGATTTCAGCTCCGCCGCCGCGGCGCGGGCCCATTGCAGCTGCGCGTCTTCGCCGGCTTCCGAAAGATCGTCGATCTTGTCGTAATCCTTCTTCTCGCCGAGGAAGGTGCGCTGGATCGGCGAAAAGTCGAGTTGCTCCTCGTATTTCGCGTCGAACCATTGATTGACGCGATCGCTCTCGGCGGCGATTTCTACAGCGCTCGGCGCGGAGGCCTGGACGGCGGGCGCCGCTGTCTCCTTCTTGCCGCATGCGGCGAGTGAAACGGCGGCGAAAAGAACAAGCGTCAGGTGACGCGTGGCGCGACGGCGCATGAGCCCTGATCCTTTACGGAAATTGACGTGGACGCGGACGGTAGAGCCGTTTCGGCCCGGCATCAATTCAGAATGTTATGCATCCTGCCTCATCCGCCGACCGCTTCGGCGCTCAAAAGGCCTCCGCGGCGAGCGCCATCAAGGGTTCGGCGCCGGTCTTGAGCTTTGCAAGATGCGCTTTCGCGTCGGGGAGAATGCGCGCAAGAAAGAATTTCCCGGTCAGGAGCTTGTTCGCGTAAAAGGGGTCCTTGTCGCCCGCCTTCATCCTTGCGACCGCCGCCTTGGCAAGCTGCGCCCATCCGAAGGCGAGGCAGAAAAGCGCGAAGAGATGGAGGAAGTCCATCGACCCGGCGCCGGCGTTGTCCGGGTTTGAGAACCCGTTCGTCATCAGCCAGCCTGTCGCTTCGCCGACGTCTTCCTTGGCGCCGGCGAGTCCGTCGAGGAACGGCTTCAGGTCGGCGTCGCCCTTATTTTCGGCGATGAACTGGTCGACCTCGCTGAAGAATGCTTGCAAGCCCCGCCCGCCGTCCCTCGGCAGCTTTCGCCCGACGAGATCGAGCGCCTGAATGCCGTTCGCGCCCTCATAGATCATGGCGATCCGCGCGTCGCGCACGAACTGCTCCATGCCCCATTCGCCGATATAGCCGTGTCCGCCGAGAACCTGTTGGGCGTTCGCTGCGTGCCAAAATCCTTTTTCGGTGAGGTAGGCCTTGAGCGCGGGCGTCATGAGGCCGAGAAAATCATCCGCCTTCTGACGTTCGGCCGCGTCCGGGGAGCGATGGTGCAAATCGGCCTGGAGCGCCGTCCAGTACATCCACGCGCGCGCGCCTTCGATTGTCGCCTTTTGCTCCAGCAGCATTCGACGCACGTCAGGATGGACGATGATCGGGTCGGCGGGCTTGTCCGCCGCCTTCGCGCCCGTGAGCGATCGGCCCTGGATGCGGTCCTTGGCGTAAGACGCGCCGTTCTGATACGAGACTTCCGAAATGGCGAGGCCCTGAAGCCCGACGCCGAGGCGCGCCACGTTCATCATCGTGAACATCGCCTTGAGGCCCTTGTGCTCCTCGCCGAGCAGCCAACCCGTCGCGTCGTCATAGTTCATGACGCAGGTCGAATTGGCGTGAATGCCCATTTTCTCTTCGATCTTGCCGCAGGAAACGCCGTTGCGCGCGCCGAGCGATCCGTCGGCGCTGATGAGGATCTTCGGCACGATGAAGAGCGAAATGCCCTTGACGCCTTCGGGCGCGCCGTCGATGCGCGCGAGGACGAGGTGAATGATGTTGTCGTTGAGATCGTGCTCGCCGGCGGAAATGAAAATCTTCTGCCCGCTGATCTTATAAGAGCCGTCTTTCTGCGGAACGGCCTTCGTGCGCAAAAGCCCGAGATCGGTCCCGCAATGCGGCTCGGTGAGATTCATTGTGCCGCCCCACTCTCCTGAAATCATCTTCGGAAGAAAGGCCGCCTTCTGTTCGTCCGTGCCGTGCGCGAGGATCGCGTCGGCGGCCCCGCGCGCAAGGCCCGGATACATTCCGAAGGACATGTTCGCCGCCGAGACCATTTCGTTGAACGCGACGGCGACGACGTAAGGCAGACCTTGTCCGCCATAGGCGGGATCAAAGCCGAGGCCTTGCCAGCCGCCTTCGCGGAATTGGTCGTAGGCTTCCTTGAACCCCTTCGGCGTCGTCACCGACCCGTCGGCATGGCGCGCGCAGCCTTCACGATCGCCGGACTGGTTCAGGGGGTGAAGGACGTTCGATGCGAGCTTTGCGCCTTCCCCGAGAATGGCGTCGATGACGTCGGGCGTCGCGTCGGCAAAGCCCGGCAGGTTTGAATATCTGGCGATATCAAGGACATCGTGGAGAACGAACTGCATGTCGCGGAGCGGCGCATTGTAGACGGTCATCGGCGGATCCACTTCGTCAGGCGTCAGCGGCTCTCTAGCCGCAAAAGTCTAGGATGATCATCCCAATCTGGGTTCTTGGGTCGGCGCGGAAAAGGGCGTCATAGGGCCTCCATGTGGAAAGTTTTAACGCCTCTTTAACGATGGCGCGCGCGTCCTAGGCCGTTGGAATCGCTTTTTAACCCTTTGCGCTCCCGGCGAAGCACCTTACCGCAGGGTGATTGTCGCGCGCCGGACGCCGCCGGGCGGCTAAGGCGGGAGGCGGCGCGCGATCAATTGAGGGGGGACGCCCCCGGGACATTCTGGTGGTGGACGCCATGAAATCGAACGCCCCCTGGAGCGTGAAGGGCATCGAACGGGACGCGCGCGAGACCGCGAAAGCCGCGGCGCAGCGGGAGGGGATGACCGTGGGTGAATGGCTGAACCAGATCATTTACACCGCCGGCGACCCCGATGCGCATCCGACGACGGGCGAAATCGAGGGACTTAAAGCCCGCGACCTTGCGGCGGCGATTGAACATCTGAGCCGGCGGATCGCGGCATCCGAGGCGAAAAGCGCCGAAGCCGTCGAAATGCTGGCGCGCAGCGTCGGCGGCGCGGTCGAGCGATTGCAGCGCCTTGAACGCGCGGAATCCGGCATGGCGGCGAATGACGACGGCCTTGCCGCCCGGATCGAGGCGCTCGAGGCGAAATCGACGGACCGCCAGCGGATCGAGGCGCTTCGCGCGCTCGAGCGGGCGGTCGGCCAGATCGCCATCCAGTTCGACAGCTCGCAAAAGGCGACTGTGTCGCGGCTTGACAGCGCCGAGCGCCAGCTTCAGGCGATCGCCGCCCGCGTCGAGCAAGGCGGCGGCGATACGGTGAGCGCCGGCGCCGTCCGCGAGGCGATCGAAGGCATGGCGGAGCGCATTTCAAGGGCTGAAAAGATCGCCGCGGAGGCGATTCAACTGAAGGCCGAGGCGAATGAGTCGGTTGACGCCGACTTCATCCACAAGACCGGCATCCGCCTTCGCATCCTCGGCGACGAAATCAAGCGCGGCGGCGACCAGATCAGGACGCTTGAAACGACGATCACCCGCCTGTCGCAGCAGATCGACGCCGCGGAAAAACGAAGCGCTGAAGGCGTCGCCAAAGTCGCGGAAACGATTGCTGATCTCCGCCAGCAATTCTCGGCGGCGGACGCGAGTGACCAGTCGAACGCCCGCGCCGAGATTGAAGCGGCCGTTTCGGAAATCGCGCAGCGCACGGACGACCGCATTGCGACGCTTCAGAATTCCTTCGACGCGATGGTGCGGCGCCTCGAAGCCGCCGGCGGACGGACGATCCTGGCCGAAGAAGCCGCGAAACCGGGCGCGGTCGCAGCGCCGCCGCAGCCCAAGGCCGCGCCGGCGCCGCTCGACGATCTCGATGCGGAGCTGGAGGACGCTTTCGCCGCGCTGGAACTTGAGGAGCCCATCCCGACGCCGGCGATTAAGGCGGCGGATGCTCCGCTGAATTCCGAACGGATTGAAGAAGACGATTTCGGCTTCGACCTCGAAGAGCCGCAAGCGCAAGGCGCCGGCGAAGGCGTCGATCCTGAAACAGAAGACGTGCTGGCGGAAATCCGCGACGCCTTCGGCCTTGGCGACAGCCCTGCAAAGCCGGCGCTCGCGCTCGAAGAGCCGCCTCAGGAGATTGCGGATAAGACTGAGGCCCCGACGCTCGCGGCCGAGCCGCCGCCGATTGTCGCCGAGGCGCCGTCAAGGGCGCCGGCGGAACCCTCGCAAGCCGACTATCTGAAAGCGGCGCGGCAGGCCGCCCGCGAAGCCGCCGCGAAAGCGGCGGAGGAACAGGCCGCAGCCGGCGCCGGCAAGCGCAAACTGACGCCGAAGCAGCGCGCCATTCTCGCCGCGCGCATCAAGAAGCGGAAAGAGGACGAAGCGAACGCGAAAGCGGCGGCGATCGCAGCCGAAACGCGGGGCGCGATGTTCGACGACGACGCGGCCGCCGAAACGGCCGACGGCGGCGAAGCGAATTCGGTGAAAGCGCGCGTCAAGGCGCTGATCGACAAGATCAAGACGCGCCCCGCCGCGAGGCCCGCCGACGCGCCGAATATCGACTCGGATGACGAAGACGAGGCGCCAAAGGCCGATCCGAGCCTTCTTAGCGGCCTGACGTCAGCGATTGCGAAAGTCAAAAAAATCCCGAATGCCGGCGGCGTCCTTGGACTTGGCCTCGCCATCCTCCTCGCCGCGCTCGCTGCGGTCTTCTTCCTGAAGGATCTCGGGCGCGGCAAGCCGTCCAAGGAGACCCAACGCGCGGATTCGTCGATCGCCGCCGAACCGGCCGCGGAGGAGCGCATCGCCCCGACGGCCGAGCCGGCCGCGGACGTGGCGATCAAACCGCGCGATCTTTATCTTGAAAACATCGCCGCCCTGAAATCCGCGACGAACGACAAAGACGCGCGCGCGGCGCTGACGCATATTGAAGAAGCCGCCGCGCTCGGCCACCCGCCGGCGCAGCTCCAGATCGGCGAGCTCTACAAGCTCGGCCAGCTTTACGATCGCGATCTCGGTCAGGCGCGGGTCTGGTTCGAACGCGCCGCGAATGGCGGAAACGTCCTCGCCATGCATCGCCTCGGCGTCATGGCGGCGCGCGGCGAAGGCGGCCCGGTCGATCCGGCGACGTCGATCAAGTGGTTCGAAATGGCGGCGGGCTTCGGCCTCGTCGACAGCCAGTACAATCTCGGCGCGACTTTCCACCCGACGGCGGACGGCGCAGTAGGCGGCGTTCAGGATCGCGCGAAGGCCTATTTCTGGTACTCGGTTGCGGCGAAAAACGGCGACGCGCAGGCCGGCGAAATGGCCGCGGGCCTCGCCGCGTCTATGCCGCCTGCGGAAAAATCCGCCAAGGACGCCGAAGTCGCGGCCTGGGCGCCGAAAGCGCCGGACCCCCTCGCCAACGAGCTCGCGCCCGCGACCTGAGCGGCTTCCCGCCTATGGCGACCGGCCGCGAGGACATTCGCCGTAATGGCGAAGGTTTCCCTTGCCGCTTTCTTCGCGATAGTCTTGCAAGCGCTAGCGCGCCGGGCGCGAAAGCGAGATCCGTTCTCGCGTAAGACGGTCGCGCTGAATTGATGACTTGATCATCGGGGGGCCTTTATGGCGCAACAAGATGATCTGACGCGGCTCGGGCTTTACGCTGTCGCGCCGTTCGTCTTCGGCGCAGCGATCCTCTGGCTTTCGCCGATCATCGTGCCGCAATGGGCGGCGCTGAACGTCCATACGCTGATCCTCGCCTATGGCGGGATCATCGCCGCCTTTTTCGCCGGAGCTGCGGCGTCGGGCGCGCTTCACGCCGGCGACGCAGCGCGGGCGGCGCCCTTTCTTGCGGCGGCGCTCATCGCGTGGTTCGCAATCTGGCCGTCGGGGTTCTTGTATTTCTCCGTGCCGGCGGTCTGGCGCTATCTCATCCTCATTCTCGTCTTTCTTTGGCTCAGCATGCGCGGAAGCAGTCACTCCGCCTACGGAGCGGTTCGGCAGCGGATGACGTTCTGGATCGCGATTTCGCTCGTCATCATCATGGCCCGGCTGATCGTCTGGCGGCATTATTGACGACTGCCGAAGGCTGTTGAAGCGCTGCGCCGTCGCGCTAAGCTCGCTCGGGCGGCGCGGGAGACCCTCATGACATTCGACGTCAAGATCCGGAACGGCCTCGTCTTCGACGGCGACGGCGGCGAGCCTGTCCGCGCCGATATCGGGGTGAAGGCCGGAAAGATCGCCGAGATCGGCCGCTGCGCCGAGGATGCGGACCGTCTGGTGGACGCCGAGGGAGCGATTGTGACGCCGGGCTTCATCGACCTTCACACGCATTATGACGGGCAGATCTCCTGGGATGCGGAAATGCGCCCCTCGGTCAATTTCGGCGTCACAACCGTCCTCATGGGGAACTGCGGCGTCGGCTTCGCGCCGGTCAGGCCGACCGATCACGACCGGCTGATCCGCCTCATGGAGGGCGTTGAAGACATTCCCGGAACCGCGCTTCATGAAGGGATCAGCTGGGGCTGGGAGAGCTTCGGCGATTATCTCAACAAGATCGACGCGATGCCGCACACGATCGACTTCGCAGCGATGGCGGTGCACGACCCGATCCGCGTCTACGCGATGGGCGAGCGCGCCACCTTTCAGGAAGACGCGACCGAAGACGACATCCGGCTGATGCGCGCGCTCCTCAGGGAGGCGCTCGACGCCGGCGCCGCCGGCTTCTCGATCGGCCGATCCGACGTTCACCGCACCGCCGACGGCGACTGGACGCCGTCTTCCGAGGCAAGCCGCGAGGAGCTGGTCGCGCTCGCTGCGACGCTGAACGGAAGAACGCGCGGCGTCCTGCAGATCGTCAATGACTTCAACCTTGAGCGCGAGGGCGACCAGTTCCCTGCCGAGTTCGCGCTCGTCGAAGCCTTCGCGCGGGCCGGCCGCCGTCCCTGCTCCATTTCCCTGATGCAGCGGGATCTCGCGCCCGACCAGTGGAAACGCATCCTGAAAGAGACCGAGCGCCTCAACGCCGACGGCGTCGATTTCCGCGTCCAGGTCGCGCCGCGCGGCATCGGCGTCTTCAACGGTCTGCAATGCACCATGCACCCTTTAATGGCGCAGCCGCTCTATCGAACGATCAAGGACAAGCCGCTCGCGGAGCGGGTCGCCATCATGCGCGATCCCGATTTCAAGCGGCGCTGCCTCGCCGACAGGCCGGTGAAGCTCGCAGGGCCCGGCTCCTCCACGCCGCCGATCGTCGACACGCTGATCGCCGGCATCGACTGGGTGGCGAACAAATTCTACCGTCTCGGCGAAACGCCGAATTACGATCAGGGCCAAGAAGGATCGCTCGGCGCGGAAGCCCGCCGCGACGGCGTTCCAACCATGGAGAAACTCTACGACGTTCTCCTTGAGCTTGACGGCAAGCAGCTCATCTATTTCCCGATCTACAACTACACCGAATTCAATTACGACAACGTCCACAAGATGCTGACGCATCCGAACGCGATGATCGGTCTTTCCGACGGCGGCGCGCATGTCGGGACGATCTGCGACGCGTCCTTCCCCGCCTACCTCCTTTCCTACTGGACGCGCGACCGCGCCGATCAC
>JACADX010000236.1 GCA_013389125.1 Parvularculaceae bacterium
CTGTCGTTCGACGAATAGGGCAGAAACGTCTTCGCGATCGCCGGCGTCGTCGGCGAGAGGACGATGCGATGGAGGTTGGCGCCGTTCGGCGTCGGCGTATACTCCCATCCGACCAGCGTG
The DNA here is from genome assembly GCA_013389125.1 of Parvularculaceae bacterium. GTDB lineage: Bacteria > Pseudomonadota > Alphaproteobacteria > Caulobacterales > Parvularculaceae > Amphiplicatus. The sequence goes on from JACADX010000236.1 coordinate 121, forward strand.
GTGAATTTTCCGGGCCGATTGAATTTTTCCGCTGCGTCCATATTCGACGCCCAGCCCGTGCGGAAAATATCGTCATTGTAGAGTTCCGCGATCAGCGAAGGGTCCGACATCAGCCAGCGTTGCGCGCGCGCTTCAAGGTTCGGCGCCGACACCAGGTCCTCGAAACGCCAGCGCAGCGCCGTCAACGGCCCGATCTTTTTCGGACGTTCGCTTTCCGGCGTCCCGGCGGCGTTGATCGCGAGAATGAAGAGGCCGAACGCGTCTTCCGATTGACCCGCGCGAAAAAGCTCGGTGAGCTTCCTGCCAAGGCGCGTGTTGGCGAGACGCGGGTCTTTGAGCGTGAGAAGACTATAGGGAACGCCCAAAAGCTCGGCGTTATCGCTGACGGCGAGGAAGTCGAGCGGGGTTTTCAACTGGACGCGCGCCCGCGAATAGCCGTTGACGACCGGCTCGCCCATCGCGAAGCGATAGGAAGTCGACGCGTCGACCGTGCGGTTCTGCAGGAAATAGGCGTCGGTCGACAGATTCGAGTGGAGATGCGTGTCGCCCCAAAGGAGCTTGTCCGGATAGTCCTGCGCCGCAGCGCCGCCGGACAAGAGCGCGGTCGCCGAGGCCGCCGCCAGCAGGGTTTTCAGCATCGAATCGTCTCCCGGAAATGCGGCGGCATTATTGCCGCGCCGCGCCCGACGCCCGCAAGCGCCTTCGGCGCCCGCTTTTCACCTGGCGAAGAATAGCCCTAGAACGCAGCGATGAAGATCGGCACCAGAGGCAGCGCGATGGCGCTCGCGCAGACGGCGGAGGTCGCGCGGCTCTTGAACGCAGCGCACGCCGGCGTGACGGCGGCGCCGGTGAAGTTCGAGCCGTCCGGCGACCGCGATCAGGTCTCGAAGCTCGAACGCCATGGCGGCAAGGGCGGCGCCTTCGTCGCGGAGCTTCGCGCCGCGATGATGGCGGGCGAACTCGACTGCGCGATGCATTCCCTGAAGGACATGCCGGGCGACGAGGAGACGCCGGGCCTTGTCATCGCCGCTTATTTGAAGCGCGAGGCGGCGGAAGACGCAATCGTCCTTCCCGAAGGCGTCAGCATTGATGTGATCGACAAGGATCGCCTCGTTGGCCGGAAGATCGGCACCAATTCGGTGCGGCGCGCGGCGTATCTTAAGCGCCTTTTTCCATTGGCCGAGGTCATACATTTTCGCGGCGCCGCCGACACGCGGCTTAAGAAGCTCGACGAGCGGACGCCGCAGAAGCTGCCTGAGGGCGGGACGGTCGGCCCCGCCGACGCGCTCGTCATGGCGGCGTCGGGATTGTCGCGGATCGGACAATCGCACCGGGTGAGCCGGCTTTTGACATTGGACGAGATGCTGCCCTGCGTCGGACAGGGGATCATCGCCGTCGAATGTCCCGCCGCGTCATGGCGAACGCGGGAGCTACTCGCCGTCATTGACGACGCCGAGGCGCGCGCCGCGGCGGAGGCGGAGCGCGAAATGCTCTGGGTGCTGAACGGTCACTGCAACGCGCCGATTGCGGGACATGCTTCGGTCTTCGTATCAAGGTTGAACCTTCGCGGCGCCGTGATCAGTCTCGACGGGAAGACAATTGTCGAGGCGGCGCGCGAGGGCCCGATCGACCGCCCGCGCGAGCTGGGGCGCGCGGTCGGGCTGGAGCTGCTTGAGAAAGGCGCGAAGGCGATTATTGAAGCGACGCGGGCTTAGGCCCTTGCGTCCTATCCTTCGTGACGCGCATCTTCGATGCGCTCCTCACGATGAGGAATTATACTGACGGCCCTGAAGACCGGCCTTTCCATCGGCGACTCCCCACGCTTCAAGCGTGGGGACCAACTCCTGTGATCGTGACCATTGCGCCGGTTTGAATGACACGCGGCCTCGCCGGCGCGCTCGACGGAAGGCCTAGGAGATGGACGCCACTCTTAAAGCGTGGCGAGTCGCGGTTTTCCATGAAGGCCATTTCCTCATCGCTTCCCTTACCCAGGTTGCTTGAGGAACGCGTGTAGAATCTTGGCGATTGGTGTTGCTTACTTTCAGAAAGAAACGCCTTCATCCTGAAGAGCGCATCGAAGATGCGAGTCGCGAAGGATGCGGGCGGAGGGTCTTTCAATACGGCGTCCCGTCGCGGTGGACATACCCCTTCTCCGGCTCATAGCGCATGTCGAGATCAGGATAGTCTGTCGCATCCTCTTCTTCGTTGCGTGTTCCAACTTCGAGGATGACGGCGTCTTTGTCGCCGCGGTTCTGCAGATGATGGCCGTTTGGGGCGGCGGCGGGAAACGCCGCGCAATCGCCAGTGCGCAGGAGGGTTTCGCCGCCATCATCGACCAGAACGACTTCGCCCTCGACGACGCGAATGAACTCATCCTCGTGCGAGTGCCAGTGACGCTGGCTGGACCATGCGCCGGGACGTAGCGTCATCAGATTGACGCCGAACTGCGTGAGGCCGCCGGCGTCACCGAGCGCAATGCGGCTGCGATTGGCGCAGGGCTTGTCGAACGGCGCGGGATATCTTGACCCGACGGTTCGGGTGACTTTTTCGCGGTCAATTTTCGGCATGACATCGTCCATCAATCTGTGAGCGCACCATCGGACGGGAGGCTGAGTTCGTCGATGGAGAATTCCTAAAGGGAGCCTATCTCGCGCCCTTCCTGTTTCTCACCAGATCATCGACCACGCCCGGATCGGCCAGGGTTGAAGTGTCGCCGAGATTTGCAAAATCATTCTCGGCGATCTTGCGCAGTATGCGTCGCATGATCTTGCCGGAGCGCGTCTTCGGCAGGCCCGGCGCGAACTGGATGACGTCGGGCTTGGCGATCGCGCCGATCTCGTTCCTGACATAAGCGGCGAGTTCCGCTTCAAGCTTTTCGGACGGAGAGGCTCCCTGCATCAAGGTGACGTAGCAATAGATGCCCTGTCCCTTGATGTCGTGCGGATAGCCGACAACGGCGGCTTCCGCGACTTCCGGGTGGGCGACGAGCGCGCTTTCGACTTCCGCGGTGCCGATGCGGTGTCCTGAGACGTTGAGAACGTCGTCAACGCGCCCCGTAATCCACCAATAGCCGTCCGCGTCGCGCCTTGCGCCGTCGCCGGTGAAGTACATGCCGGGGTACGTCGAGAAATAGGTGTCGAAGAACCGCTGATGGTCGCCATAGACGGTGCGCATCTGCCCCGGCCAGGAATCGAGGAGGACGAGATTGCCGCTCGTCGCGCCGTCAAGGAATTTTCCGTCGGCGTCGACGAGCGCCGGCTTGACGCCGAAGAGCGGCTTCGTCGCCGAGCCAGGCTTCAAATCCGTCGCGCCAGGCAGCGGCGCGATCAGCGCGCCGCCGGTTTCCGTCTGCCACCAGGTGTCGACGATCGGGCAGCGCTCCTTGCCGACAGTGCGGTAATACCAGAGCCAGGCTTCCGGGTTGATCGGCTCGCCGACCGTGCCGAGAAGGCGAAGCGATGAAAGGTCCGCCTTGTTCACGGGACCTTCGCCCTCGCGCATCAGCGAACGCAGCGCCGTCGGCGCCGTGCAGAAAATGTTGACCTTGTGTTTCTCGCAGACCCGCCAGAAGCGGGAAACGTCGGGGTAGGTCGGGATCCCTTCGAACATCAAGGTCGTCGCGCCGTTCGCAAGCGGCCCATAGACGATATAGGTGTGCCCGGTCACCCAGCCGACATCGGCCGTACACCAATAGATTTCGCCGGGGCGGTAATCGAAGACCGCTTCATGCGTGAAGGCGGCGTATACGAGATAACCGCCCGTCGTGTGCAGGACGCCCTTCGGCTTGCCCGTCGATCCCGACGTATAGAGAATGAACAGCGGGTCTTCGGCGTTCATCACTTCCGGCGTGCAATCCGGCGAAACGTCGTCGCGCGCCTCATGCCACCAGAGATCGCGGCCCTTCACGAAATCGATCGCGCCGCCGGTCCGCTTGACCACGAGAACGAGGCGGACGCCGTCGGTCTTCGAAAGCGCCGCGTCGACATTGCGTTTCAGCGGAATCCTCTTGCCGCCGCGGAGGCCTTCGTCGGCGGTGATGATCGCCGTCGGCTTGCAGTCGTCGATGCGGCTTGCAAGGCTGTCCGGCGAAAATCCTCCGAAGACGACCGAGTGGATCGCCCCGATGCGCGCGCAGGCGAGCATGGCGTAGGCGGCTTCCGGGATCATCGGCATGTAAATGACGACGCGGTCGCCGCGCCTGACGCCGCGCGCCTTGAGGATATTCGCCATCCGGCAGACTTCGCCCTTGAGCTCGCCGTAAGCGATGCGCCGATCGTCTTTCGGATAATCGCCCTCCCAGATGATCACGACATCGTCGGCGCGCTCGGGAAGGTGACGGTCGATGCAGTTGAACGAAGCGTTGAGGGCGCCGTCCTCGTACCAGCGGATGCGGAAATCAGACTTTTGGAACGAGACGTCCCTGATCTTTGTCGGCGCCTTCACCCAGTCGAGGCGCGCCGCGACGTCGCGCCAGAAGCCGTCCGGGTCGTCGATCGAGCGGCGATAGTCCACTTCGTAACGCCGCTTCGAGTAGATCGCGCGCCTTGCGGCGTCGGGTTTGACGGGGATGAGATCGGTCATGATGTTCGTCTATTGCGCCGGTTTCAGCACCGCTTTCGTCTCCAGAAACTCCTCGACGCCGGCGGTTCCCCATTCGCGGCCGTTGCCGGACTGCTTGTAGCCGCCGAAAGGCGCCGTCATGTCGACGCCGGCGCCATTAAGATGGATGTTGCCGGCGCGGATGCGTCTTGCGACCTTGCGCGCATGGTTGATGTCGCCGGAATAGACATAGCCTGAAAGGCCATAGGGCGTGTCGTTGGCGATTGCGACGGCGTCGTCTTCGTCCTTGTAGGGAATGATCGTCAGCACGGGGCCGAAAATCTCCTCGCGCGCGATCGTCATCTGATTGGTCGCCCGAGCAAAGACGGTCGGTTTCACGTAATAGCCGCGCTCAAGCCCGTCGGGTTTTCCGGGGCCGCCGGCCACAAGCTCGGCCCCTTCCTCAATCCCCTTCTTGATAAGTCCCTGAATCTTGTTCCATTGGGCGTCGCTGACGACGGGGCCGATGACCGTGCCGTCTGCGTTCGGATCGCCGACCTTCACTTTCGCGGCGGCTTCCTTCGCGATGGCGATCGCCTCATCCATGCGGTCCGCCGGCACCAGCATGCGCGAGGGCGCGTTGCAGGACTGGCCCGAATTGTTCATCATCGCGGCGACGCCGCGCGAGACCGCTTTCTTGAAGTCGGCGTCGTCGAGAATGATGTTCGCCGATTTGCCGCCAAGCTCTTGCGCAACGCGCTTCACTGTCGGCGCGGCGTTCTTCGCAACTTCTACGCCGGCGCGCGTCGATCCTGTGAACGACACCATGTCGACCTCGGGATGCCGAGACAGCGCCGCGCCGACTTCGGGGCCGGTTCCGTCGACGAGGTTGAAGACGCCTTTCGGCGCGCCGGCGGAATCGAGGATCTCCGCGAAAATATGCGCCGACAGCGGCGCGATTTCCGACGGCTTCAAGACCATGGTGCAGCCCGCGGCGAGCGCCGGCGCGACCTTGCACGAGATCTGGTTCATCGGCCAGTTCCAGGGCGTGATCATCGCGCAAACGCCGATCGGCTCCCTGACGAGCCAGTGCGTCCCCTTGTCCTCCTCGAACTTGATTTCATCGAGCGCTGCAAGGGCGGTCTGGAAATGGCCGAGCGACGAAGCCGACTGCGCGTGCAGCGCAAGGCCCTTCGGCGCGCCCATTTCCTCGGTGATCGCGCGCGCCATTTCCTCATTGCGCTTCAGATACTCCTCGATGATGCGCTGGAGGAGCGCCTTGCGGTCAGCAATCGATGTCGCCGAAAAGGCGTCGAACGCCGCGCGCGCCGCCTTGACCGCGCGATCGACGTCCGTTTCGTCGCCGAGCGCAATGACCGCGAAGGCTTCTTCATTTGCGGGATTGATGACATTGAGGCGCCCGCGGCCGTGCGGTTCCGTCCATTTTCCGTCGATATAGAACTTCGCAAGATCGCGCATGGCCGCTCTCCATTTTGGTCATTCGCCGCATGCTAGCGCGCCGGGCGAAAAAGTGGCAACCGGTTTTTCGATAACCCGGCGCGCAGATCAACGGACTGCAACATCGGGCGCGATTGTGAAATCGCGTCCGATGTTCTAATCATGAAAGGCCGGCGCGCCAAGTTGGCGAACTGTCAGAGGTCGACGAGGTAAAGCGGGCAGGGGTCGAGCTTTTCCTCGGTCGGCGTGACGCCGACATATTCGAACGGCCGCGGGCAGCCCGGCGTCGACGCGGCGACGTTAACGAAGCTTTCGCTCGCGAACGCCTTTCCCGGCGCGGTCAGCGGCTTTGAGGCCGCCGTGATGAGGGTCGACGGAAACGCGCTCCGCGCCGTTTCGTCCCCGGCTTCGGCCGATCCGACATCAAGCCACAATCGCGATTTGGCGGTTCCGGCCGACGTTGCTGCGGCGCGCGCGCCTTCAAGCGCGGCCGCGGCGCTGTCAAAGGCGAGGCAATGGAAGGCGCCGGCCGAAACCGTGAAGAGAGGCCTCAGCCGCTCGACGTCTGCGTTCTCGCCTTCGACGATGAGAGCCGAATAAAAATCGCTCGCATGATCCGTATTCGACGCCGGCGCAACAGTCAGCCAGTCGTCTTCGGCGAACTCGCCGGCGAGCCCTAGAGCGCGCCAGACCGAAGCGTTCTCCCAGCTGATCGAGTCCGCCGGCGACCGGCCCTCCTGGAGCGCGAAATAGCCGAAGGGCTGTCCGTCAATCTCCTCCGCGAGGCGGATGACGCGACCAATGCCGATCCGCGATCCGAGTCGATACGCGGCGCGCGAGCACGCCGCTCGGCGGGTCCAGTCGATCGTCTGCGCGCGCTCGACGCAGGCGATGAAGCGCTCGCGCCAGCGGCCTCCGGAAGGCTCGACGGACGCGGCGAGAAATTCCGGCGGCGCGATCGGCAAATGAACATGAAGACTGACGCCGGCGTCGAGCAGCGCTTCGGCGATCACGATGTCGGCGCCGGCCGCGAGCGCGCCGATCGAGACCGAAAACCGCCGACCCTCAAGATAGGCGTCGACCCGACGCCGGAGCCGGTCGAGGTGCCTGTTGTCGTCGACGCCGGGCGGAATAAGCGGCCCGCAGAAATATAAAACGCCCGCCTGCGGCGCGGCGCGGTCGATCCACGCATCGTCGATCGGCGTGCAGGATTTGAGGCGCTTCAGCTGCTTTCTCGTCGTGCCGATCATGCCGGGCGCGGCGTCAAAGGCGCGGACGGCGGCGGAAAAATCCGCGGCGGCGACGGCGAGGTCGCCTTCGATCAGGCGGCATTCGGCGATCGTGGCGCGCGACCAGTATGACGGCTCGCGATCGTCAGCATTGTCGAGCGACGCCGCAGCGAGGCCGCGAACTTCCCGGGCGAGTGTTCTCGCGCGCTCCGTTTCCCCAATCATGGCGGCGGTCGATGCGGCGTTGACGCCGGGATAGGTCGTTTTCAACGCCCTGAAGACCTTGGCGTAACCGTCAGCCGCTTCCGCGAGCATCGCCTTGTCGACCGGCGAGGAGGCGAAGGCGAGGTCGCGCCGAAGCTTCGGACCGATGCTGGCGATATCCTCGTTCGGCGCGTCGGTCGTCAGCTTGAAGGACTCAACGAGCGACACCGCCTCCTTGAGCGCGCCCATGCGCGCCATCGCGAGCGCGGCGAAATATTTGAACCGATCGTCGCGCGGCGAGCGCCTGACGCCTTCCATCGCGAGATCGAATGCGGTGTCGTTGATGCCGTGATCGAGGTGCGCCTGGATCTCCCAGATCCATTCGTTCTCGATCGACGCATCCTCCGCGGCGCGCCGCGCGCGCACGATCTGCTCGAGCCGCTTGCGATTCTCGATGACGATTTCGCCGCCCTTGCTCTGAAGGATGAGCCCCGAGCGCTCCCACATGATGAGCGTCCGATTGACGTGCTCGCGGCTGACGCCGAGGAAATCGGCGAGGACGGTCTGTGGGAGCCTTCCGATATTGACGGCCGGCTCCCACAGATTGCCGGAGAGAATCGTCGCGAGTTCCGCAAAGAATGCGGCAAGCCGCGTCTCAAGCGGGCTATGGAGTGACGCTGTCAGCCTAGCCGAAAGCGACGCGAGTTCGCCGCCGAGCGCCGATATCCAGGCCGCCGTGAGTTCCGGACTGCGCCGCGCGACCCGCAAGAAATCCGCCGCCGGAAGCGATATGACGGTCGCGTTTGAGAGCGCCCGTAGCTCCCAGCGCGTCGCCAGCCTGTGTTCTGCGCCGGCGCCCTCCGCGGCGGCGGCAAGCCCCGCGACAGCGCCTGGGCCGTAAAGCGCGATAAGGACGGTTTTGTCGCCGGCCGGATCATGGTCGAGCGCGGCGACCGCGCCAGTCTCGACGACAAAGATCTCGCGGTTGCGGACCTTCGATGCGACCGGTTTGCCGCGCTGGATCGCGGTCACCTTCGCATTGCGGGCGAGTTCAGCAAGATCATCGGCGGAGGCCGTTCGAAAGAGTTCGGCGTTTTCGATAATGCGGCTGAGATAGGACTTTTCAACCGCTTTTGACGGACCAGCCATCGCGACCTCCGGGGGAGAGGGCGAGCCTAGCGCGCTGGGCGCAAAAGTGGAAACCGGTTTTGCGCGAAAAGGCGCGCTGGAATAATGATTTGGCGGCATTTGCGGCGTCGCTGAAATTTTGTCGTCGAAGCGCACCGTCGCCCCAAATTGCAGGAAACGGTCAGATTGCTCTGACCGTTTCCCCACTCCCCCAGGTCGCGAGGCGCGAATGAAGTCAGCGTCCCCGCCTCCCCCGGATGACGGGACTTCGGGCGTTTTCAGGAAGGGGCGGCAAGAAGGACCCCGTCATCCTTGCTGAGAGAATAGGGGACGGTCGGGATGGGCTGAGTGATGTGGATCACAGGCGCGGTCGATTTCGTTGGTCTTCTCGGCCTCGCCCTTGCGCAAAAGAAGAAGCGGCCGGGGGCGCCGGCCGCTTCCGTCTCACCGTCGGACCGGCGGGCGACCGGTCCGGCTATCGGGATGACGGGCCCTCGGGCTTTTGAGGAGGGCTTGAAGGAAAGCCCGTCATCCATGTTTACGATATTGGGGCCGCTTGAGGATCACTTGTGTGATGAAGCGCACAAGAGATCGCCGAATTTGTAAGGCAAGGGCTGCGCGACAGGCTTTCAGCCGCAGTCCGCGCCGATTAGGGAACGACCGTGGTCTCCGTAATCGCCAACGGCGTTGACATCGAATGTGAACTCGACGGCCCCGAAGATGGACCGGCGGTCCTCATGATCATGGGACTGGCGCAGCAGCTCATTTTCTGGCCGGAGGATTTCTACGGGGCGCTGAACGCGGCCGGTTTCCGCACCATCCGCTTCGACAATCGCGACATCGGCAAGTCGCGCAAGTTTCACGGCCGGCGCGCGCCGAACCCCATGTTCCAGCTGCCGGCGCGCCTTGCCGGGGTAAGGGGGCTTTCGCCCTATTCGCTCGAAGACATGGCGAAGGACGCAATCGGCGTTCTCGGCGCGCTAAGGGTCGATAAGGCGCATGTCGTCGGCGTTTCGATGGGCGGCATGATCGCGCAGGTGCTCGCGGCGAAGCGCCCGGAGCGCGTCAGGAGCCTCTCGGTCCTCATGTCGTCGACGAACAATCCGGCGCTCCCGCGCGCACGGGCCGAGATCGCCCGCGCCTTGATGGCGCCGCCGATGAAGACCGCGACGCGCGAGGAGGCGCTCGAGCGCGCCCTCCAACTTTGGAGCCTGATCGGCACGAAGAACACAGGCGCGACGAATGAAGAACTCAAGGCGCGTCTCGCCGCTTCCTATGACCGCAGCCACTATCCGCCCGGGCCGCGCCGGCAGCTGGCGGCGATCATCGAGACCGGCGACCTTCGCAGCCGGTTCACCCGCAAGATCAAGGCGCCGACGCTCGTCATCCACGGGTCCGAAGATCCGCTCGCGCCGCCCGCAGGCGGGGTCGACATTTTCAGGAATATCCCTGACGCGCGCCTCGAAATCATCGAAGGCATGGGCCACGACATCCCGAAAAAGTTCCGACCACGGATCGCCGGACTGATCGTCGAGCATCTTCGGACGAGCGGAGCGGCGCGGACGGCTGTCGACGCCGCTTAAGCGCGCCGCCTCATCCCAAATACCCGTTCTTCTTCAGATGTTCGACGATCGCCGTCGCCGCCTCGGCCGCGGTCGCCTTTGAGGTGTCGAGCGTGATCTCGGCGCGCTCGGGCGCTTCGTAGGCGGAATCGATGCCGGTGAAGTTCTTGATCTCGCCGCGCCGCGCCTTGGCGTAAAGGCCCTTGACGTCGCGCTTCTCGCAGACGGCGAGCGGCGTCGAGACATAGACCTCGATGAATTCCCCGTCCTCGACCATTTCGCGCGCCATGCGCCGCTCGCTCTGGAAAGGCGAGATGAAGGAGACAAGGACGATCAGCCCCGCATCGACCATCAGCTTCGCCGTCTCCGCGACGCGGCGGATGTTCTCGACGCGGTCGGCGTCGGTGAAGCCCAAGTCCTTGTTGAGGCCGTGGCGGACGTTGTCGCCGTCGAGCGTGTAGGTGTGGCGCCCAAGATCGCAAAGGCGCTTTTCAACGAGGTTTGCGACCGTCGATTTGCCGGCGCCTGACAATCCGGTGAACCAGAGAACGCAAGGCTTCTGGTGTTTGGCCTTTGCGCGCGCCGCCTTGTTGACGTCGAGATCTTGCCAGTGGACGTTCTGCGCGCGGCGCAGCGAAAAGTCGATGAGGCCCGCGCCGACCGTATTGTTGGTCCGCTTGTCGATGATGACGAACGAGCCCGTCACGCGGTCCTCAGCATAAGGATCGAAGGCGATCGGCGCCGACGTCGTGACATTGCAGAAGCCGACTTCATTGAGTTCGAGCGTTTTGCCCGACATGTGTTCGAGCGTGTTGACGTTGACCTTGTGTTTCAGCTCGCTGATCGAGCCGGAAATGATCCGGTTCGCGGTCTTGAAGAAATACTGCCGGCCGGGGATCATCTCGTCGTCATGCATCCAGATGACATGCGCGGCGAACTGGTCGGTCTGTTCGGCCGGCGCCTTGCCGGCGCACAAGACGTCGCCGCGGCTGATGTCGATCTCGTCGGCGAGACAGAGCGTCACCGCCTGATGGGGCCCCGCGGCAGGAAGGTCGCCGTCCTTCGTCACGATCCGCGTCACGCTCGATCGGCGGCCCGAGTGGACGACGACGATCTCGTCGCCCGGCCGAACGATTCCCGCAGCGATCGTTCCTGAAAATCCGCGGAAGTCGAGGTTCGGCCGGTTCACCCATTGCACCGGAAGGCGGAAGGGCGCGCCAGACGCGTCCGCCTCGACCTCGATCGTTTCAAGATAGGGGAGGAGCGCCGGACCCTTGTGCCAGGCGGTGTTCGCGCTCTTTGTGAGAATGTTGTCGCCTTCGAGCGCCGAGATCGGGATGCAGACAACCGACGAAAAGCCGAGCTTTTCCGCGAAGGCGCGGTAGTCCGTTTCGATCTTCTCGAAGATCGCGCGCGAATAATCGACAAGGTCCATCTTGTTGATGGCGACGACAACGTGGCGGATGCCGAGAAGCGAACAAATGTAAGAGTGGCGGCGCGTCTGTTTCAAAACGCCCTGGCGCGCGTCGATGAGGATGATCGCGAGGTCGGCGGTCGAAGCGCCGGTCGCCATGTTGCGCGTGTACTGTTCGTGGCCCGGCGTGTCGGCGACGATGAATTTCCGCTTCTCGGTCGAAAAGAAGCGGTAAGCGACGTCGATCGTGATCCCCTGTTCGCGTTCCGCCGCGAGGCCGTCGACGAGGAGGGCGAAGTCGATCTTCTCGCCTTGCGTTCCGATTCTTTTCGAGTCGGCCTCAAGCGCGGCGAGCTGGTCTTCGTAGAGGAGCTTGGTGTCGTAGAGGAGCCGCCCGATCAGCGTCGACTTGCCGTCGTCGACGCTGCCGCAGGTGATGAAGCGGAGCATCGACTTTTTCTCATGCGCGTCGAGATAGGCGATTACGTCTTGCGACGCGAGGGCGGAGGCGTGACTCATGGTTGGGCCTGCCTTAAAGGGATTAGGGATTAGGGATTAGGGATTTGGATTGAAGGATGCCGACGAGTCCGTCGTAGAGTGCGGGATCAACCGAAGTTTTCCAGCGCTGAATTTGGTCAAGCGCGTCAGCGTCAGCCGGGTCGTTCTTGCGCTTCGCCGCGTCAGCCATCGGATAAATTAGGTGCGCGAGGAACCAGAAGGCTCCCAGAACTGGCGGCAATTCGTGGAGCCATGCAATTAGGTCATTGCCATTAATGGCTTTGGGTCTTGGCGCGAAAGCTTCGATGGCTATCGTCAACAGCGCGTCGATGAACTCCGCATCAAGATGGTGAATTCTGTCAGGGTCAGTGTCTGCATGACGAAGCTGATCGTAATTCTCGCGCGCCTTCTTGGCTAAAGACCCTCGTTCTTTCGGGTCGCTCACATTCTCGTTAAGGAACGCCTTTAACGAATTAAAGCCGCCGCTGAGGTTGGCGTCGCCAGGCTGCATGTCCGACAACACGCGCTCAGCTGCACCGGCGAGCGTCAGGGCGGATACGAGATCGAAATGCTGAAGCCGTGCTCGCACGGCCATTTCGAGTTGAAGCTGCACAGCCTGCCGCCGCGTGTATCGACGCAAGGCTTCACTTCCGGCGGACTCATCGCCAGAGTTAGTTTTTTCGATGTGCGCCGCCAATCCCAAATCCAAAGTCCCTAATCCGACAGGCTTCTCCGCAGGCCATTGAGCATGCGCCCGACTTCTTCCACCCGCGCAATTAGCGCGTTCACGCGTGACGCGGGCGCGAGCTGTGTCTCGACGACAAGCGTCAACAACGTTTCAAGTTCCGCCGCCGAACCCCGGGCGATGCTGATGAAGTTCGCATAATCCTTTCGGCTGCCGCGAGCGTTGCCTTCTGAGATATTGGCCGGGATCGAGATCGCCGCTCGGATAAGCTGAGATGTCATCCTGTACTCTTCCTTATTCGGAAGGCCGTCCGTAAGATGATAAACATCTCGCGCGACGTCCATGGCTTTGCGCCATACGGTCAGATCGCGGTGAGATTTTATCGCAACTTCTTCGGCCAACTCTTCTTCCTTCCTAATCCCTAATCCCGAGTCCCCAATCCCTAAAAATACCCCTCCTGCTTCTTTTTCTCCATCGACGCCGACTGGTCGTGGTCGATGACGCGGCCTTGACGTTCCGAACTTGTCGAAACCAGCATTTCCTGAATGACTTCCGGCAGTGTCGTCGCATTCGACCTGACCGCGCCCGTCAGCGGATAGCAGCCCAAGGTTCGGAACCGCACCATCTCCATCTTCGGTTTTTCGCCGTTGCGGAGCGGCATGCGGTCGTCGTCGACCATGATGAGGGCGCCGTCGCGTTCGACGATCGGGCGTTCTTTCGCAAAGTAGAGCGACGGGATCGGAATGTTCTCCCGATAGATGTATTGCCAGATGTCGAGTTCGGTCCAGTTCGAGATCGGGAAGACGCGGATCGACTCGCCTTTGTGGATGCGCGTGTTGTAGATCGACCAGAGCTCCGGACGCTGATTTTTCGGATCCCAGCGGTGCTGCGCCGAGCGGAACGAAAAGATGCGCTCCTTGGCTCTGCTCTTTTCCTCGTCGCGCCGCGCGCCGCCGAAGGCGACGTCGAACTTGTATTTGTCGAGCGCCTGCTTGAGGCCTTGCGTCTTCATCACGTCGGTGTGGATCGCCGAGCCGTGGGTGAAGGGGCCGATCCCCTGCCTCAACCCTTCTTCATTGACATGGACAATGAGGTCGAAGCCCAGCTCCTTCGCGATCTTGTCGCGATGGGCGTACATGTCCTTGAACTTCCACGTCGTGTCGACATGCATCAGCGGGAAGGGCGGGCGCGAGGGATAAAACGCCTTCGACGCAAGATGCAGCATGACCGACGAATCCTTGCCGATCGAATAGAGCATCACCGGGTTCTCGGCCTCCGCGGCGACCTCGCGCATGATGTGGATCGCTTCAGCTTCAAGGCGGTCAAGATGCGACATCGTCCGCGCGCTGTTCGGTCCTCCGGCGCCGCTCTTCGCGGGCGGCGCGAATTTCCGCTCGAGATCGGCGGGCGGTCCTGATAGGCGCGTCATCCCCGCGTCGTCCGGATTTTCGCCGCGCTCAAGCGCGGCAAGACGCGACAGCGCCGTCTCCATCGTCTTGATGGTCAGCTGGCCGCCCGCCTTGAGGCGCGAGAGACCCTTGCCGTCATTGAGGAGCTTTCTTGAAATCGTCGACAGCGACAGGCGCTCGCGCTCGGCAAGGCGCTCGGCGCGGCGCATCAGGTCGGAAATCGGATCGGACAAGGAAGAATCCCACGATTTTGTCAAATGTTGGCTCACCTTAGCCCGTCCCACGCCCCCAGTCAAGGGGCGGTCTGTCATTTCGTGGGAATAATTCCATGGCTAGCAATCCCCGAATGGCGGCAGGGCGCGGTGCGGCGACCTGGCGCTTGTACTGAAGTCTGTAAGTTCCGATATTTCCGTCATGACAGAAATTGCTGACAAACCGGTTGCGATGACCCCGGCGATCGAGCGCTTCATCCTTTACTGGGGCGACATGGGCGAGAATTGGGGCGTCAATCGCTCGGTGGCGCAGATCCACGCGCTCCTGTTCGTCGCCGGACGGGCGATGAACGCCGAAGAAATCGCTGACGCGCTGAAGATCGCCCGGTCCAACGTCTCGACGTCGATCCGGGATCTGACGAATTGGGGGCTCGTCCGCCGCACGCCGGTTTTCGGCGACCGCCGCGATTTTTTCGAGGCGGAAGGCGACGTCTGGGAGATGGCGTCGAAAATCGTCGCGATAAGGAAGGCGCGCGAAATCGATCCGGCTGCGGAGGTTCTCAAAGCCTGCCTCGACGCCGCGCGCGAGGATCCCGCCGCCGCGCCGCAGGCGGTCAGGCGGCTCACCGAGATGAAGGCGCTCATCGATCTCCTCAACGACTGGTACGAGCAGATGAACCGCATCCCGAAATCGCAGCTGCTGCCGTTGATCCGCCTCGGGAGCAAGGCGGTCGAGATGCTGGGGCCGCTGCTCGGGAAGAAGAAGGGCGCGAATTCGTGAATCGGAATTGGAACATGGGGAATGGGAGATTGCGAAGGACGGCGCGACGAGCGACCGGCGCATCCCTTTCGCAATCGACCATTCGCCGCACCTGAACGGAGGCGAATATGGCTTACGCTGACATCCTTGAGCTGAACCGCCGCCAGCCCCGGCGCATCATCTCCGCCCCTCTCCCGCGAGCAGGAGAGGGGAGTGAGCGCATCGCCGTCACTCCCATGACCGGCGCGGCGAGCCTTCTCGCCTATCTCGGCGCGGCGCCCTTGCTCGCGGGCGCGCTGACGATGATCAGCAATCCCGCAAGCGGGGTCGACCGCTTCCTCGTTCTCTACGGGGCGGCGCTACTGATCTTCTTCGGCGGCGTCCGCTGGGGCGTCGCGGTGATGAAGCCAAAGGGTCCGACGATGCGCGCGCTTTTGGGCGCGGTCCTTCCGATGCTCGCGGCGCTGCCGCTTCTCGTCGCCGGCGAGCCCACGGCGAACATCATGATCGTCATGGGGCTGATGATCCTCCTTCTCGTCGACGATCTTCGGGCGACGCGCCGCGGCGACGGGGCCCCTCTCTGGTATCTCGGCGTCCGCATTCCGCTGACGGTCCTCATCGAAGTCGCGCTTCTCGTCGCCCTCGCCGCGGGGATGAGGGGGTAGTATGGAAACGGGCGTAGTCCTTTACGCCGCAGCGTCCGCGGCAAGCCTTGCCGGGTGCGGCCTTCACGCCCTCGCCGGCGGCGCCATGCTGGCGAGGCCTTTCTATCGACAGGCGGCGGCGAGCGGCGTCAGGACGCAGTCATTCCGCTATTGCTGGCATTTCGTGACGTTTTCGCTCGCCATGCTTGCCGCCGGCTTCGCTTTTCTGGCGACGTCGCCTGACGCCGCGCCGCTCGGCATATTCCTGACGGCGTCCGCTGCGGGGTCTTCCGCGCTCAGCATCGTCATCGCGCGGGCGGAACGCGCGCTGGCGCTCGCGTCGCCGCCGACGCTCATCGGAGCCGTCATCGCCGCAATCGGCGCCGCGGCGCTGCTCGCGGCGTGAGCGCCATTAACCGACAGGGCGGCGGCGCCGTGTTAGGCTCGCCGACGCGTTGAGGGAGCGTTCGATGTCGGGTCTCATCCGCTGGTTTCTTTTCTTCGCCGTGATCATCCTTGCGGGCGCCGGCGTCACCGCACTCTGGGCGGGGATGTCCGAAGACCTCCTGAAGGCCGTCGTCACCTTCGCGATTGTCGCGATCGCCTTCGTGGCGCTCTTCGCGCTTGGCCGAAGGGCTTGATTTTCTTGACTTGACCATATGGTCAGACTATATGGTCAGGCATGGCGATCCAGGTGAACATCGCTGAAGCCAAGGCGAAACTCTCGGCTCTCATCGAGGCGGCGGAACGCGGGGAGGAAGTCATCATCGCAAGGAATGGCGAGCCGGTGGCGCGGATCAACGCCCTCAAGGCTCGCGCGCGGCGGCGTCCGGGCCTCTTGAGAGATGTGTACGGGTGGACGGGGCCGGCGCCGCCGTTTGAAGCGTTCGCGCCGGAGCCCGATCACGTAGACGCCGCGGACAGACCAATCGATCCGCGCCGGTTCAGCGAAGACTAGCGCGTGCTCTTGGACACACATGCGCTGCTTTGGTGGCTGCATGACGCGGCGAGCCTTTCCGATCGCGCGCGTCTTGCGGTCAGCGCCGCCGACCAAGTTTTTTTCAGCCCCGTGTCGATCTACGAGATTGAATGGAAGGCGGCCCGCGGCCGATTGGGCGCTTATCCCAAACCAACCAATCTATTGGCGCTTGAGGCGGGTTTCGTCGAACTCCCGGTGCGGGTCGAGCACGCGCATCAGGCGGCGCGCATGCAGGGCGCCAATCAGGATCCGTGGGACAGGCTGCTGACGGCGCAAGCGATGCTTGAACAAATGGCGATCGTGACGCGCGATCCGCTGATTGCTCAATTTGGCGTGCAGACGGTCTGGTGACGGACGAAAGCCGGGCGTTTGATGACGCTTGACCATTGGGAACTCGCGCTGCTCGTCCTCGCCGGCTTCGCGTCGGGGTGGATCAACGTGATCGCCGGCGGCGGATCGCTGCTGACCGTGCCCGTCATGGTGTTCATGGGAATGCCCGGACCCGTCGCCAACGGCACCAACCGCATCGCCATCATCGTGCAGTCCCTCAGCGCGATCGCGTCGTTCCGGTCGAAAGGCCTTTCGGATTTCCGCCTCTCCGAGACGCTCGCCGCCGCGGCCTCCGTCGGCGCATATTTCGGCGCGCTTGTCGGCGTCACGCTCGACGGCGTCTGGTTCAACCGCACCGTCGCGGCGGTGATGATCGCCGTGATGGTCTTGATGGCGGTCGGAGAAGACAAGGCTAAGCCGAAACCCGGCGCGTCGCCCGAAGCGAAGAACCTCGTTCTCGGCCACGCGCTGATGGTCGGCGCCGGCTTCTGGGGCGGGTTCATCCAGATCGGCGTCGGCTTTCTCATCATGCCGATTCTTTATCGCGTGATGGGATTGGATCTCGTGCGCGTCAACATGCACAAGGTCTTCATCGCGCTGATGTTCACCGCCGTCGCGTTTCTCGTATTAGCCGCGAGGGTAGAGATCGTCTGGGAGGCGGGGGCGGCGCTCGCCATCGGCACGGGCGCAGGCGGCTGGATGGGCGCGCATGCGACGATCGCCAAAGGCGAGAAATTCGTCAAGCGCGCGCTTGCGGCGGCGCTCGCCGCGATGGTCGTGAAGCTCCTGTTCTTTCCTTGATGCGCGTTGAACCGCTCGCCGAACCCGCGCACAATGCGCGCCGGCGAGGCGGGAGGCGGATTTGGACGGCATCGGAATTTTCATCGCAATCGTCGTCGCGATCGCGATAAGCGTTGCGGTTCTCTACAACCGGCTTGTCGGCAAGCGTCAGCTCGCGCGAAGCGGCTGGTCCGACATCGACGTGCAGCTGAAACGGCGCGCCGATCTCGTTCCGCAGATCGTCGGCGCCGTCAGAGGCTACGCCGCGCATGAGCGCGCGCTGTTCGAGGAGATCGCGGAGCGGCGCAGCGCGGCGCTTTCAGCCGGCGACGATCCCAAGGCGCGCGGCGCGGCGGAGCAAGCGCTGGGGCGGCCGCTCTCGCGCGTCGTGGCGCTCGCGGAAAGCTATCCCGCGCTCAAGGCGAACGAGAACTTTCTCGCCGTCCAGCGCCAACTCGCCGAGACCGAGGACAAGATCGAAATGGCGCGGCGCTATTACAACGGCGCCGTCAGGGAGCTGAACACGCTTGTTCATTCCGTTCCGTCAAACGTTATCGCGAACGCATTCGGGTTCAAGGAAGCTGCGTATTTCGAAATCGGCGACGGCGACCGGGCGGCGCCGGGCGTGTCGCATGAGTGATTTCGAAGGCCCGCTCTTCCCGGCGCGAGCCGGGATCGAGCGCGCGCCGTCAGGCGCGCCGATTAGGGATGTTGCGTCGCGCGTCCGGACTCTCGATCCCGGCTTGCGCCAGGATGAGCGGCGAAGCGGGCTCATCCGCATCCTGATTGCGGCGTTTTCCGCGCTGATCGTCATCCTCGGTCCGGCGAGCGCCGAAGAGCGCATCGCCGATTTCGACGTCGCGGTCGATGTCGAAAAGGACGGCGACATTCTCGTCACCGAGGCGATTACCGTCGTTTCCGAGGGCGATCAGATCCAGCGCGGCATCTATCGCGACCTGCCGCGCTTCTTCCTCAAGGGCGCGCGGAAGCTTCCTTACGTCTACGACGTGAAAGCCGTGACGCGCGAGGGGAACAAGGAGCCCTATGCGATCGAAAAGGACGGCAACGCCTTCCGCGTCCGCATTGGCGACGCCGACGTCTATCTCGACGCCGGCGTCCACCGCTACAGCCTGACCTATGAGGTGAAGAACCAGGTCCGCTATTTCGACGGCTATGACGAGATCTACTGGAACGCGACCGGGAATTACTGGGCGTTTCCGATTGAGCGCGCGCGCGCGACGGTGAAGCTGCCGGGCGGCGCGCCGGCTCTTCAGTATGCGGCCTATACGGGTCCTGAAGGCTCGACCCGGCGCGACTACGATTATCGCAGCGACGGCGGCGCGCATGTGTTTGAAACGCGCGCGCGGCTGGAGCCGCGCGAGGGCCTAACCGTCGCCGTCGGTTTCGCTAAGGGCGTCGTCGATCCGCCGTCCGCCGCCGACGCGCGCGGCGAATGGTGGGCGGAGAACGCCTCGGCGGTCGTTCTCGCCGCCGCCTTCCTGCTCATCGGCGGCTACTTCGTCGTCATCTATGAGCGCGTCGGACGCGACCCGCCGAAGGGTCCTGTCTTCGCGCGCTATGAACCGCCGGCGGGTTATTCGCCCGCGGCCGTTCATTACATCTATCACCGCGGATTGTCCGGGCATGATGCGCTGATCGCGAGCCTCGTCAATCTCGCAATCGCAAAGCGCTTCGAAATCGACGTCGACAAGAAAAAGCGCGTCACGACATTGACGAAGGGGCCGGGCGGCGCGGCGGGACGAAATCTCTCGGCGGCGGAAACGGCGCTCGAGGCGCGCCTGATGGCGGGCGACGGCGGCTTTTCCTTCGGCAAGGATTACAACCCGACTTTGACGAACGCCTACGAAGCCTTCCGGAAGTCTCTGGGGAAAAGTTACGGCGCGGAATATTTCCGCTGGAACGTCGGCTGGCTCATGGTCGCCGTCGCGGGCGCGGTCAGCGCGGTCATCCTCGCCGCGAATGTCGCGCTCGCCTGGACGAGCCTTCACACGCTGGTCGTGCTGGGTCTCGCGGCAATGGTACTCGCCGGCGCCTATTTCCTCCCGGCGCCGACCAGGAAGGGACAGGAGACAAGGACCGAAATCGAGGGCTTCCGCCTTTACCTCAAGACGGCGGAGGAAATGCATCTGAACGCCGTCGAAGTCGGCGGCGCGGCGCCGCCGCCGATGACGGTCGAGCGCTACGAGCGGTTCCTTCCTTACGCGATCGCGCTCGGCGTCGAAAAGCCGTGGACAGAGCATTTCGAGGCGCTGATGCCGAAGGAGGCCGCCGAATATCGCCCGACCTGGGCGCACGGGAATTACGGCGGCGGCCGCAGCCTTGCAGGGCTCAACAGCGCGCTCGTTGCGAACCTCTCAAGCGGCGTTTCCTCTTCGATGCCGAAATCGTCCGGTTCTTCGGGCTCCGGCGGCGGCGGCTCCTCGGGCGGCGGGGGCGGCGGCGGCGGGGGCGGCGGGTGGTAGGCGTCGACGCGGGGACTTCCTGTCAACCTTTCGTTTTCCGGAGGCGATTTGCCGCTTTGCCGCGCGCGCCTACGGCTTTGACAGAGGGCCGCTGAACCGGCAGGCTCCCCTGCCGTTTTACGCAAGTGCAAAATCGTGCGCGGTCGCGCCTAACCCGTTCTGTCCAAAAGGAAAACCGATGATCACCCACGCCGTTCGCGCGCACCGCTCGAAGGACCATCTGCCGCGCGAGGAGCAGCTCGCCTGGAAAATCGCCGAAGTCGCCGCGGACAAGGTCGAGGTCGACGCTGAAGCCACGGCCATGATCATCAATCGCATCATCGACAACGCGTCGGTCGCGATCGCCTCGCTCAACCGCTCGCCCATCAAGTCGGCGCGGGCGATGGCTTATGCGCATCCGAGAAAAGGCGGCGCGACCTTGTTCGGCGCGCCGGCGAGCGAGACGGTCTGCGCCGAATGGGCGGCGTGGGCGAACGGCACGGCGGTAAGGGAGCTTGATTTTCACGACACCTTCCTCGCCGCGGACTACTCGCATCCCGGCGACAACATCCCGGCCGTGCTCGCCGTCGCGCAGCAGATGGGAAAGGACGGGCGCGCGCTCGTGCGCGGGATCGCGACCGGGTACGAAATTCAGGTCAATCTCGTGAAGGCGATCTGCCTTCACGAACACAAGATCGACCACATCGCGCATATCGGCCCGTCGGCGGCGGCGGCGATCGGAACGCTCCTTGATCTGCCTACGGATATTATCTACCAGGCGGTGCAGCAGGGGCTGCACACGACGATCACCACCCGCCAGTCGCGCAAGGGCGAGATTTCCTCGTGGAAGGCGTTTGCGCCCGCCTACGCCGGCAAGCAGGCGATCGAGGCCGTCGATCGCGCGATGCGAGGCGAGGGCGCGCCCTCGCCGGCGTATGAAGGCGAGGACGCGCCGATCGCCTGGATCTTGAACGGCCGCACCGCGCGCGACAAGGGAGGCTCCCCTTACGAGCCGACCTACCATGTGCCGCTGCCGGCGAAGGGCGAGGCCAAACGCGCGATCCTTGAAACCTATACGAAGGAGCACTCGGCGGAATATCAGAGCCAGGCCCTCATCGACCTCGCCTTCCGCATGGGCGCGGAAATCAAGAAGCGCGGCGGCTTTGATCGCGTCAAGTCGATCGTTCTTCATACGTCGCATCACACGCATTATGTGATCGGCACGGGTTCGGGCGATCCGCAGAAGATGGACCCGAACGCCAGCCGCGAAACGCTCGACCATTCGATCATGTATATTTTCGCCGTCGCGCTCCAAGACGGCGAATGGCACCATGTCCGCTCCTACGCGCCGGAGCGGGCGAAACGCCCCGACACGGTGAAGCTGTGGCGGAAAATCTCGACCGTCGAGGACCCCGAGTGGACGCGCCGCTATCACAGCCGCGACCCGAAGGAGAAAGCCTTCGGCGCGCGGGTCGTCGTCGCGTTCGAGGACGGCTCAACGCTTGTCGACGAACTCGGCATCGCCAACGCCCATCCCTTCGGCGCGCGCCCGTTCGGCCGCGCGGAGTATATCAGGAAGTTCAAATCGCTGACCGACGACATTCTCGACAGATCGGAATCGGCGCGGTTTCTCGATCTCGTTGAACGCCTGCCGAAGCTTACGGCGGCGGAGGTGATGGCGCTCAACCCCGTCGCGCCGAAAGGATACCTCATCGAAAATCCCGCCAAAGGCGTTTTCTGAGCAGCATGATGGCCGCCTCCCGCCGCGACGATCTGCATTCCGCCTACTGGTCGACGCTTCGCGCCGACAACCCGAAGGCGGCGATCACCCTCGAAGGCGCGAATTCGCAGTCGGACGTCGAGTTTCATGTCTACGGCGTCAGGATCGCCGAGCGGATCCTCGGCCGCATGGAGAGGATGGCGCCGCGGCCCTTCGCATGGTCGTCGATCATCGATATCGGCTGCGGCGTCGGCCGTTTCGCGCTGCCGATGGCGTGCCGATTCCAGCATGTTTACGCGGTCGACATCAGCGCCGACATCATCGAGCAGGCGAAAGCGCATTGCCGCTCGGCGCCCAATATCAGCTATCACGTCAATGACGGCGAAACGCTCAAGGACTTCCCCGGCGCGTCGATCGACTACGCCTTTTGCGGCGGGGTCCTGCAGCACATCAAATATTTCGACGTCATCGCGTCGTATTTCCGGGAGGCGCTGCGCGTCCTGCGCGACGGCGGGCTTTTCGCGGCGACGTTCCAGGTCTGGCAGACGGAAGACGTCGGATCGGGCCGCCTCGGCGCGAAGGTCACCGCGAAGAAACTCAATGCCGCGCTCGCGGACGAGCCCTACGCCATTCGCTTTCTGCAGATCGATCCTCAAGACCCGGTGCCGCACTGTTTCGTCATTCTTGAAAAGACCGCGCGGGCCGACGCGCGCGACTTCGCGGCGTTTCCGGTCGACAAGGGGCCCTTTCGGACCGGGGTTTTTGAAGATCTTGCCTCCTGCGCGGCGATGGCTCTGAAGTGGAAAGAGACGCCGCGGCCGGTCACCTTCTTCGACGCGGGTTGACGCCGATGGCCGACGTTCTTCCTCCGGAGATCGAACGCCGGGTGCGCGACAGTTTCGCGCGGCAGGGCTTCATGAAGACGGTCGGCGTCACGATGGATCTCATCGGCCGCGGGGTCTGCGAGCTGTCGACGCGCCATGACGAGTCGCTGACGCAGCAGCACGGCTTTTTTCACGCCGGCGTCACGGCGGCGCTCGCCGACAGCGCCGCCGGCTACGCCGCCTATTCGATGATGCCCGAAAAGTCGGAGGTCCTGACGACGGAGTTCAAGTTGAACCTCCTCGCGCCGGCGAAGGGGCCGCGGCTTCTCGCGCGCGCCGAGGTCGTGAAGCATGGCCGCACGCTTGTCGTCGCCGAGGCGAATGTCTACGCGGGGCCGACGGGGCGCGAGACGCATGTCGCGATCATGCTGGCGACGATGATGTGTTTGACGGAGAGGGAAGGTCGCTGATGCTCTTCACCAGGAAACTCGCCGCGGAAAAGCGCGCCGACTTCCGCGCCAGGCTGAAGTCCGGAAAACTCCTGCAGTTTCCGGGCGCCTTCAATCCGCTTTGCGCGCAGATGATCGAGCGCAAGGGGTTTGACGGCGTCTACATTTCGGGCGCCGTGATGTCGGCCGACCTCTGCCTTCCCGACATCGGCATTGCGACGCTAACGGAGTTTGCGACCCGCGGCCAACAGATCGCGCGCGTCACGGATTTGCCGACGATCATCGACATCGACACCGGCTTCGGCGAGCCGATGTCGGCGGCAAGGTCGGTGCGCCTCATGGAGGAAGCGGGAATTTCCGCCTGCCATATCGAGGACCAGACGGCGCCGAAGCGCTGCGGGCATCTCGACGGCAAGGAGGTCGTCGAAGTCGCGGCGATGGCCAAACGCGTCAGGGCGGCGGCGGATGCGCGGCGCGATCCGAATTTCATTCTGATCGCGCGCTCGGACGCGCGCGCGGTCGAAGGGCTAGGGCAAGCGATCGAACGCATGAAAGCCTATGAAGGCGCCGGCGCCGACATGATCTTCCCCGAGGCGATGGCGAACGAGAAGGAATTCGAAGCGGTCCGCAAAGCGATCAAGGTTCCCCTGCTCGCCAACATGACCGAATTCGGCAAGTCGCGGCTCCTCAACAAGAAGGAGCTCGAAGCGCTCGGCTTCAATCTCGTCATCTATCCGGTGACGACGTTGCGCCTGGCAATGTTCGGCGCCGAAAAGGGCCTCGACGCGATTTTGAAGGACGGCGATCAGAACGGCGTCCTCGAGATCATGCAGCACCGCAAGGACCTCTACGACCTCCTGCGCTATCAGGACTACAATCGGTTCGATCAGTCGATTTTCAACTTCAAGGTCGGCGATACGCCGAAGGATTGAGCGGCGGCGATGGCCAAACGCCCGCATATCCCCAAACTCCCGAAAGGCTTCATCTGGGGCGCGTCGACTGCCGCCGCGCAGATCGAGGGCGCCGCGGCCGAAGACGGCCGGGGCCCTTCGATCTGGGACGCGTTCGCGGCGACGCCCGGCAGGATCAAAGACGGCTCGACCGGCGCCGTCGCCTGCGACCATTATCATCGGTACAAGGAGGACGTCGCGCTGATGAAACGGCTCGGGCTCGACGCCTACCGTTTCTCCGTCTCCTGGTCGCGGGTCCTCCCGGATGGAACGGGCGCCGCGAACGAGAAGGGCCTCGGGTTCTACGACAGGTTGATCGACGAACTTCTCGGGAAGAAGATCGAACCCTGGCTTTGTCTATATCACTGGGACCTGCCGCTCGCGCTTGATCGCCGCGGCGGCTGGCCGAATCGCGATTGCGCGGCGTGGTTTGCTGATTACGCCGCGCTTATGGTTCGCCGCTTCGGCGACCGGGTCGCGCGTTGGGTCACTTTCAACGAGCCCGGCGTCTTCACGATCGCCGGTTATGCAAGCGGGCTTCACGCGCCCGGCGTCTCCGACTTCAGCGCCATGATCGCCGCGCAGCACACGGTCAATCTCGCGCACGGCGCAGCTGTCGAGGCGATCCGCGCCGGCGCTCCGAAGGCCGTCGTCGGCGTCGTCTGCAACCAGCAGCCGGCGCGTCCGCAAACGGCTTCCGAAGAGGACAAGGCGGCGGCGGGGCTTTTCGACCTCATCTGGAACCGCACCTTCGCCGATCCGATGATCCTCGGCGACTATCCGGACGGGCTGAAGCCGTTCTTCGCGGCGCTCCTTCGCGACGGCGATCTTGAGCATATCAACCGGCCGCTCGATTTCCTTGGGCTCAATCATTATTCGCCGACCTACATCAAGCACGATCCGGCGGCGCCCGGCGGCATTGGGCTCGGCAAGCCGCCCGAGGGCGCGCCAGTGACGATGATGGGCTGGGAGATTGCGCCGAAAGCGTTTGCGCAGACGCTGATCCAGGAGCACGCGCGTTACAAGCTGCCGATCGTCGTCACCGAAAACGGCATGGCCGATCGGGCGGAGGTCGGGCCTGACGGAACGGTCGCCGATGATGACCGCATCGACTATCTGGCGAAGTATATTGGCGCCGTTGCAAGCGCCGTCGAAAGCGGCGCGCGGATCGACGGCTATTTCGTATGGTCGCTGATCGACAATTTCGAATGGGCGGAGGGCTTTGAGCCGCGTTTCGGGCTTGTGCATGTCGATTACGCGACGCAAAAGCGGACGCCGAAGGACTCCTACTATTGGCTAGGCGACGAAATCGCCCGCCTGCGGAAATGAGCGTCCCGGGAATCGGCGCCGACTTCCGGCCGTGCAATTGAGGAAAGATGATGTCTGACGCAGAAGTGAAATACGGTCTTGCCGGCGTCGTCGCCGACGACACCGCGGTGTCGAAGGTGATGCCGGAGACGAATTCGCTGACCTATCGCGGCTACGCGGTCGAGGACCTTGCGACGAAGTGCCGGTGGGATGAGGTCGCCTATCTCATCTGGAACAAGGAGCTGCCGACGAGAGCGCAGCTCGCCGCGTTCCAGCAGCGTGAAAAGAACGAGCGCGGAATTTCCGCCGACATGCTGAAGCTGATCGGCATGCTGAACCCCAAGGCGCACCCGATGGATGCGCTCCGGACTTGCGTCTCCTTCCTGGGGCAGGCCGATCCGACGGCGGAGGATTCCTCTCCGAAGGGGCTCTACGACAAATCGCTGCGGATGTTCGCGCAGATCCCGGAAATCGTCGCGGCGGATTTCCGCGTCCGGAACGGCAAGGCGCCGATCGGGGCGACGAAGGACCTCGGCTTCTGCGAGAATTTCTTCCATATGTGCTTCGGCAAGGTCCCAAGCCCGGAAATCGTCAAGTGTTTCGATATCTCGATGACGCTTTACGCCGAGCACTCGTTCAACGCCTCGACCTTCACGGCGCGGACGATCGCCTCGTCGCTTTCCGACGTCTATTCGGCGGTTACGGGCGCGATCGGCTCCCTCAAAGGGCCGCTGCATGGCGGCGCCAACGAGGCCGTCATGCATCTCCTGAAGGAGGTCGGATCGGCCAGCAACGCCGAAGCATGGATGATGGACGCGCTCGCGAAGAAAAAGAACATCATGGGTTTCGGCCATCGCGTCTACAAAAAGGGCGACAGCCGCGTGCCGACGATGACCGACGCCTTCAAAAAGATGGTCGACGTCATCGGAACCGCCGAGGCGAGGGAATATTGGGAGATTAGCCGCATTCTCGACGCGACGATGGTGCGCGAGAAAGGCATCTATCCGAACCTCGATTTCCCGACCGGCCCTGCTTACTACCTCATGGGCTTCGACATTCCGATCTTCACGCCGATCTTCGTCATCAGCCGCATCACGGGGTGGACCGCGCATGTGATGGAGCAGCGCGCGGCGAACAAGCTCGTCAGGCCGCTCTCGAACTATGTCGGCGTTCCGCAGCGCGACGTCGTTCCGATCGAGATGAGGTGACCTATGTTCGATCTCGAGCTTCGACTGGCGAATCGTCCGGGAGACCTCGCGACCTTTGGCGACGCGATCCCCGAAGCCGGCGTCAGCATCGAGGGCGGCGGAGTCTTCACAGCCGGCGGCGAGGCGCGCGCGCATTTCCTGTTTGAAAACGGCGAGGCGGCGCGGCGCAATCGGCGGGGCTCGAAGCGACCGGCCCCAAGCGCGCCCTCGACCGCCGCCTCATTGAGGACGAGACGGGCCAATTCGGCGCGATCGGTCGGGCGCTCGCCGACGTGGGCGTCAACATCGAAGCGCAATATAGCGACCTCGCCAAGCTCCTCATCCTTGTCGTCGAGGATCTCGAACGCGCCGCGGCGGCCCCAGAAGGTTGGAAAAGCTGACGCGTCCGGCGGTCACGCGCGCGCCTTCCCTGGATCGTGAGCGCCAGTCGGTTGCCGGTGATCGGCGTTCCGATTAGCACGGGTCGAAGAGGAGACCCCCCATGGCGAACATGCGACGCGACCGGACGCCGGAGGAGCGCCGCCGCGCGATGGCGGCGGTCGACGAGCTCATTCGCTGGATCGGCGACGATCCGAAGCGCGAGGGCCTCGTCGACACGCCGCAGCGCGTCGTCGACGCTTTTCTTGAGTATTTCGCGGGATATGAGGAATGCCCGGAGACCTATTTGAAGCGCACCTTCGAGCAGGTCGGCGGCTATGACGAAATCGTGCTCCTGCGCGACATTCCCTTCCACTCGCATTGCGAACACCACATGGCGCCGATCCTCGGCAAGGCGCATGTCGCGTATCTGCCGAAAGACCGCGTCGTCGGCATCTCAAAGCTCGCGCGCGTCGTGCACGCTTTCGCCAAGCGATTGCAGGTTCAAGAAAGGCTGACCGCCGAGATCGCCGATTGCATTCAGCGCGTCCTCGATCCGATCGGCGTCGCGGTCGTCATCGAGGCGACGCACGCCTGCATGACCTGCCGCGGCGTCGAAACGCCGGGCGTCATCATGACGACCAGCCGCATGATGGGCGTCTTCCGCGACGATTCCCGCTCGCGAGAGGAAGTCATGAAGCTGATGGGATTCTAGTCGAAGGGCGGCGACCGGCTATCGGCGGCTGTGACGACGGACCGCGACCGGGTATCGCGGACCGATCCCTGGTTGCCGGTTGCCGGTTGCCGGCAGCCGGGACATAACGTGCCGGCTGCGCGGAGAACTCGATGCCCTACCAGACGATCCTCCTTGAAACCGACGGCGCCGTCGGCATCGTCACGCTCAATCGCCCGGAGGCGCTCAACGCGTTCTCGAACCAGCTGATGGACGAGCTGACCGACGCGCTGAAAAAGCTCGAATCCGACGACGACATCGGCTGCATCGTCATCACCGGATCGGAAAAGGCGTTCGCCGCCGGCGCCGACATCAAGGAGATGGCGACGAAGACCTACATGGAAGCCTATAACGAAAACTTCATCACCAGGAACTGGGAAGAAACGACGCGTTGCCGGAAGCCCGTGATCGCCGCGGTCGCCGGCTACGCGCTCGGCGGCGGCTGCGAGCTCGCGATGATGGCCGATTTCATCATCGCCGCCGACAACGCCAAATTCGGCCAGCCGGAAATCACCATCGGCGCCATTCCGGGCGCGGGCGGCACGCAGCGCCTTGCGCGGTTCATCGGCAAAGCGAAGGCGATGGATATGTGCCTCACCGGGAGAATGATGGACGTTCAAGAGGCCGAGCGCTGTGGGCTCGTCAGCCGCATCGTCCCGAAAGGAGATCTGCGCGCCGAGGCGATCAAGACGGCGAAGCAGATCGCCGCCTTTTCGCGTCCGATCGTCATGCTGATGAAGGAGGCGGTCAACCGTTCCTTCGAAACGCCGCTCAGCGAAGGCATGCGCTTCGAGCGCCGCCTTTTCCATTCGATCTTCGGCACGGAGGATCAGCAGGAGGGAATGGCCGCCTTCGTCGAAAAGCGAAAGCCGGCGTTCAAGAATCGTTAAGGAAGGCGCGCGGCGGGCGAACGACGATTGGCGGCGGCCGCCGGTCGCACGCCGTTCCATATCGCTGGTTAACGCCGAATTAGCGCTTCCTCTCTAGCGTCGACCGCGAGAGGGTCGATGCGCACGCTCAACAGATCCGAGAAGGCGTCAAGCGCGCTGATGGCCGACTTCGCCTCCGGCATGGCCGAGGCGATGGCCGTCCGCCGCGCGGCGCTGCAGGCGAAAGCGGCGCGTGCCGAAGCTGAAGCGTCGATCAAGGCGCGGGCCGAGTTTCTCGCGAACATGAACCACGAGCTTCGAACGCCCCTCAACGCCATCATCGGCTTCGGGACGATGCTGAAGGAGGGCGAAAGCTACAAGCTGACGCCGGAGCAGCGCGACGCCTACGCCGACTATATTCTTCAGTCTGCTGATCTTCTTCTCAATCACATCGACACGCTGCTCGAGGCGGCGGCGCTCGACGGCGGCGAGCTGGCGCTCGACCCGGCGCCGATCGACATGAGGCAGGCGCTTGAGGAAGCGGTGAAGCGCGCGAAGATCGCCGCCGACGCCGCGAAAGCGACGCTCGAGATCAAGTCCGACGGCAAGAAGGCCGACGCCTGGGGCGATCCCGTGCGCATCAGCCAGGCGGTCGATCACGTCGTCAGGACTGCGATCAAGTTCTCGCCCGAAGGCGCGCGGATCCTTCTTCGAGCCTCCGCCGGCGAGGACGGCTGGGCCGAGATCGCCGTGCGCGACCGCGGCCCCGGCATGACGGCCGAGGAGATCGACAAGGCGCTGACCGCATTCCGCGAAACGCATCGCGGCCTTGACCGCTCCTTCGCCGGCCCCGGCGTCGGCCTCGCCATCGCGAAGACCTTCGTCGAACTGCAGGGCGGACGGTTTTCGATCAAATCGAAGATCGGCGAGGGGACCCTCGTTCGCATTTCACTGCCGCCGCCGAAGCCGGCGGCGATGCCGGCCGAGATGAAGCTCGCCGGCTAACGAAGGATCTGGAGAGACCATGAGCCAAGCCGCCGCCGCCGAAACCGTCACCGCCGCCGACAAGCTGAAGGCCGCCGCGCAGCGCCGCAAGCAGCGCCTCGGCGAAGTCGTCTCCGTCAACGGCAGCCATGCGCTCGTCATGCTCGACGAGGATCGTCCGGACCTTGACCGCGTCCACCGCCCGCAGCTCGGCGCGATCCTCTCGATCGACACGGGAGCTTGCATCGTCCTCGGCCTTGTTTCGGCGATGAGCGTGCCGGCGCCCTCGCTTGACTCGGCCGGCAAGGACCTTCGCATCATCGAGCTTGAACTGATCGGCGAATTCACCAAGCCGACGCAGAAGACGCCGGCGCGCTTCCGGCGCGGCGTCTCGACCTACCCGACCCTGCATGACGAAGTGCAGCTCGCCGCGCGCGAGGAGCTTGCAGCGCTGTTCGCCGCGAACGGCTCGGCCTCGATCCGGATCGGCGTCGTCAAGCAGGACGTCGCCATTCCGGCGACCGTGTCCGTCAACGAGCTTTTCTCGCGCCATTGCGCGATCCTCGGCACGACGGGCGCCGGCAAGTCCTGCGCCATCACCTTGATGCTGTCGGCGGTCTTGCAGCGCTATCGCAACGGCCACGTCGTCATCCTCGATCCGCACAACGAATATTCGCACTGCTTCGGACAGGACGCGGTCGTCTTCGACACGTCGAGCCTCACCTTGCCGTTCTGGATGCTGACCTTCGAGGAGCTTGTCGAAATCCTCTATCCGGGGCGCGTCAACTGCGCCGAAGAGATCGAGATCCTCGCCGACATCATCCCGCAGGCCAAGCGCATGAATATCGGCGCCGCGGCGTCCGGCGCGAAACTGATGGCGGATCGCCGCGACGCGGCGACGATCACCGTCGACACGCCGATCCCCTATCGCATCTCCGAGCTCTTGACGCTTATCGACAAGACGCTCGGCAGCCTTGAAAACGCCCGCGCGACCTGCCCTTACAAGCGGCTTCGCGCGCGCCTGCAC
>JACADX010000076.1 GCA_013389125.1 Parvularculaceae bacterium
GGTGAGGGCGACCGCCGCGAGGTTACGCATGGTTCTCCTCCATGTTCGCCCCGCCGCCGAAAAGCCTAACATCGGCGTTAACCATCCTCCAATTAACAAACGTCGAGGCGGCGGCCCGCCGTCACCGGTCGGCGGCGATCAGCGGCATGACGCTGAAAATGTCCTTGTCGCCGCGCCCGCACAAATTGACGAGCACGATCGCATCCCGCGGAAGGCTCGCGGCCTTGTCGAGCGCGCGGGCGAGCGCATGCGCCGGTTCGAGCGCTGGAATGATCCCTTCAAGCTGCGCGCAAAGCTCGAACATCATGAGCGCCTCGGCGTCTGTCGCCGACTGATAGGTCGCGCGTCCAATGTCGTGGAGCCAGGAGTGTTCCGGTCCGACGCCCGGATAGTCAAGACCCGCCGAAATCGAATGGCCTTCAAGGATTTGACCGTCGGCGTCCTGGAGGAGATAGGTTCGATTTCCGTGAAGTACGCCCGGCCGCCCGCCAGAGAGCGAGGCCGCGTGATCAGGCGTCTCAAGCCCCTTTCCGCCGGCTTCGACGCCGATGATTTCGACGCCTTCATCGTCGAGAAAAGGATGGAAAAGTCCGATCGCGTTCGATCCGCCGC
Source organism: Parvularculaceae bacterium (assembly GCA_013389125.1). Lineage (GTDB taxonomy): Bacteria > Pseudomonadota > Alphaproteobacteria > Caulobacterales > Parvularculaceae > Amphiplicatus. Next base: position 613 of record JACADX010000076.1, read on the forward strand.
CAATGCAGGCCATCACCACATCGGGTAGCCGACCTTCGGCTTCGAGAATCTGCGCGCGCGCCTCCTCGCCGATCACCGACTGAAAGTCGCGGACCATTGTCGGGTAAGGATGCGGGCCCGCCGCCGTGCCGATGAGATAATAGGTGTCCGCGACATTGGCGACCCAGTCGCGAAGCGCCTCGTTCATCGCGTCTTTCAAGGTCGCGCGTCCCGACGTGACGGGCCGGACTTCGGCGCCGAGAAGCTTCATTCGGAAGACGTTCGGCTTTTGCCGTTCGACGTCGGTTGCGCCCATGTAGACGACGCAAGGCAGCCCGAATCTTGCGCAAACGGTCGCCGTCGCAACGCCGTGCTGGCCGGCCCCCGTCTCGGCGATGATGCGCGTCTTTCCCATCCGGCGCGCCAGCAGAATCTGGCCCATGCAGTTGTTGATCTTGTGCGCGCCGGTGTGGTTGAGTTCGTCGCGCTTGAAATAAATCTTCGCGCCCTTCGCCGCGCCGGCCTCGGCGCGGACATGCTCCGTGAGGCGCTCCGCGTAATAGAGCGGCGACGGCCGTCCGACATAGTGCTTGAGGCAGCGGTCAAGTTCCTCCCGGAACTTCGGATCGCGTTTCGCCCGCTCGTATTCCTTAGCGAGATCAAGGACGAGCGGCGTCAGCGTCTCAGCGACGAAGCGCCCCCCGTAAATGCCGAAACGCCCTTCGGCGTCAGGACCTTTGCGATAGGAATTCGGCCTTGTGGTCATGGGCTGCTGAGTAGCGGTTCGCGCGGACGTCGCAAAGCGCTAACGTCCCTCAAAACGCCGGAACGCCAAAACGAGCGCAGCGGCGGCGCTTGCGAAGGCGGCCCCGGCGAGGAACGTCGCCGTCGGTCCTCGCCAATCCCACAGCACGCCCGCAATCACGCTAGCCGCGAGCAGCGACAGCCCGGTCGCGAAATTGTAGACGCCGAACGCGTAACCGCGAAGCGACGCTGGCGCGGCGTCGGCGACCATCTTGGCGAGCAGTCCCTGCGTCAGCGCCATATGCACGCCCCAAAGCGCGATGCCGGCGAAAGCGCCCGGAACGCCGGTTGTGATCGCGAGCAGGAGATCCGCGCCGACGAGCGCGGCCAATCCCCATGCGAGGAGGCTCGTCGGCGGGGTGCGATCGGCTAGCGCGCCGGCCGGATAGGCGCCGAGCATGTAGAAGAGATTCATTGCGACAAGCGCCGCCGGCGCAAAGGCGAGCGGAAGCCCCTCCCGGTTCGCCTTCAAGACGAGAAAGGCCTCGCTGAACCGCGCGAGGGTGAAAGCGGCGCCGATTGTCGTGACCATCCAGAACGCGCGGCCGAGATCCGGCAAGTGCTTGAGGCGCGCCGGCGGATCGGTCGCCGCGTCCGAATCGACGACGCGCGCTTTTTCTTCAACGCCGAAGACGACGAAAAGGACGGCGATTGCGGCGGGAACGGCCGCGACCCAAAAGACGGCGCGCATGTCGTTCGAGAAGACGGCCATCAACGCCATCGCAAGAACCGGTCCCGCGACAGCGCCGCCGGTGTCGAGCGCCTGACGCAAGCCGAACGCCTTGCCCCGGACGCCCTCCGGCGCCGCATCGGCGACAAGCGCATCGCGCGGCGCCCCGCGTATCCCCTTGCCGATGCGGTCAGCAAAGCGCGCGGCGAAAACCACGGCGGGCGCAGTCGCGGCCGCAAATAGCGGCTTTGACGCCGCGCCGAGACCGTACCCGATCAGAATGAGCGGCTTTCGCCGGCCGAGCCGATCGGAAAGACGACCCGAAAAAACTTTCGAAATCGCGGCGGTCGATTCAGCGACGCCGTCGATAAAGCCGACAAGCGCGACGCTCGCCCCAAGCGTCGTCGTCAGGAACAGCGGCAACAGCGCGTGGATTGATTCAGACGACACGTCCATGAAGAAGCTGACAAAACCGAGCGCCCAGACCGTCCGCGGAATGTCGGCTCGCGTTTTGTCGCTCATCGATCCGGCGACGACGTCACCGCCGGAACGGCCGATAATGTCGGATTGACGTCAATCCTGACCGTCGCGCCGTCCCTTACGACATGCGCCCTTCCCGAGGGCGTTTCATCTTCGCCCGCGAGGGGCCCCGCCCAATAAAGCGGCGTGATGTTGGAATGTGTGACAAGAAGAATGTTCGAAGCGGGCGCCACGGCAAGTTCGGAGAGCAGCTCTCTTTTGAAAGCGTCGGCGACGGCGGGATCATCCGATTTCATTTCCGCGCGCGGTATGACCGGACCCGATCCGGCGGCCGCGACAAGGCGCGCCGTGTCGTAGGACCGGCATAGGTCGCTGGTATAGGTGCGGTCGATCCTGACGCCGTTCTCGGCAAACCATTCGCCGACGAACCGCGCCTCGAAGAAGCCTTGCGCGCTGAGGCCGCGGCCCGGCGCGAGTTCGCAGCCCGAGGTCATGCCGATCGCCGCTTTCTGGCCTGACGGCGATGTCGCGTGCCGCATGACGATGATGTTGCCGCCGGCGCGCAGCATAGCGAGCGTTTCCGAGACGTCGTCCGTTTCGTCAGCGGTTGCGCACGAGGCCAAGGTCGCACCAGCGAGCAGAACGGAAAATATGGCCAACAGTTTCAAATGCGTCTCCCTTCGAATCAGAACGCGGCCCGGGCGCATCTGACGAAGTCGGCGATCAGAGCGTCGTCTTTTTCGCCCGGCCGTTTCTCGACGCCCGATGAAACGTCGACGCCGGCGAAAGCGGTATGGCCTTTGGCGGCCTTGACGGCCTTATCGACGTTCCGGGCGTCAAGACCGCCGGCGAGGAGGAAAGGCGTTTCGAGCCGGTAGTGCTTCAAAATCGTCCAGTCGAACGGCGTTCCGTTGCCGCCGGGACGGTCGGACCCCTTCGGCGCGCGCGCATCGAAAAGAAGGTAGTCCGCCGCCGCGCCGAGAGCGGAAAGGCCCTCAAAGTCCGACGGCTCGCTGACCGCTACCGCCTTGATGATTTCCAGTCCGAACGCGGCGCGGATCTCATCGACGCGCTCGGCGTCCTCATGACCGTGAAACTGGAAATGGGTGAGAAAAGGCGCCGCCTCCGCAAGCGCCCTCTCGCCGGCGTCGACGAACAGGCCGCAGAATTTCGGTAGCGCAAAGCCCTCCTCAAAGGACAGCTGTTTGATCTCCGTAACGATGTCATTCGCCGCCTCGGCGGCGATCGCGCGCGGGCTTTTGGCGACAAAGACGAAGCCGATGAAGTCCGCGCCCGCGCGCGTGGCCGCGAGCGCCGCGTTGAGGGAGTTTACGCCGCAGATTTTGACAAGGCCGGTCGCCATCAGAGCGCGCTCATGCCGGCGGGGACGCGGCGTCGGCCGGTTTTGCGGGCGCCTCGGCCGCAGCCTTTTTCAGCGCCTTGAGTTCGAGGCGGTCGGCTTTCGCGCGCACGCGAAGCTCGTGGTCGGACGCCCACATGCCGGCGGCGCCGAGCCCGAATCCGATGAGCAGAAAAAAGACAAGCCAAAGCCAAAGCGGCAGGGCGGGCGTTGCGATCGCCGGCGCTGTCGTCGACAAGGGATCAAGACTCAAGGCCACCGGCGCGCGGTTCGCGATCAGGAACAGCACCAGAAACGCGCCGATCGGAACCGCAATCAACCCGCGCAGGATCTTCTTCATCAACAATCAGGCGCCCCGCCGCCCTGCTGCACGAAAACTCCTCGTCATCCCTTGCCGCCGTTGAGTCGATCGCGCAGTTCCTTCCCGGGCTTGAAGAACGGCGTGAACTTCTCGTCGATCGGCACTGGCTCGCCAGTGCGCGGATTGCGCCCGACGCGCGACGGACGCCGCTTCACCGAAAAGGCGCCGAAGCCGCGAAGCTCGACGCGTTCGCCTTTAATGAGCGCGCTCGAGATCTCGTCGAACACGATCGACACCAGGCGCTCGATGTCGCGGTGAAAAAGGTACTGATTCTCGTTGGCGAGCTTTTGCACGAGTTCAGACTTGATCATGTGGTCACCCGCCCCTCGGCCGCCCCGCAGATTGGATCCGACGACCTCCCCCGAAGTCCGGACTTGCCGGCGGCCCGTCAATGAAAGCCGCCTGATTTCAGAGGCTTGACCCTCTCAAACCAATCCTGCGGCGTCAAGGCGCTTCTCGGCGTCCCTTGCAGCCGATAAGCCCTCGTCATGCGCGATAAGGGCTCCCGGACGACGTCTTTCGGCTTTCGCGAGGTCCCGGCCGGCGAAAAAGCGGGTCTCGTCCGCGGCGTTTTCGACAGCGTCGCGCCGAAATACGACCTCATGAACGATCTCATGTCCGCGGGCGTTCATCGTCTCTGGAAAGCGGCGTTCATCGACCGGCTGAACCCGCGGCCCGGCGAAACGCTCCTCGACGTCGCGGGCGGAACCGGCGACATAGCCGCCGCCTTTCTCGCGCGCGCAGACGACAGGCGCA
>JACADX010000085.1 GCA_013389125.1 Parvularculaceae bacterium
ATCTCCGCAAGCCTTGGGGCGAGAAGCGGCAGGTCGATCATCGCGGGCGCGCCGAGCAGGACCCCGTCGGCGCCGGTTCTTACGAGCTTGTCCGTGTCGAGGAATATCTCTTCGAAGAGCTTTTCTCCCGGACGAAGGCCCGTGAACTTGATCTCGATGTCCTTGCCGGGAGTTAAGCCCGCCGCCTCGATCATGCGCTTGGCGAGATCGAGGATGAGCACCGGCTCTCCCATGTCGAGGACGAAAATCCGGCCGTCATGCGCGACGATCGATTTTTCGCCGCTTTCAAGGCTCGCCGCCTGCAACACGAGCTCGACCGCCTCGGCGGTGGTCATGAAATACCGCTTGATGTCGGGATGCGTGACGGTCACCGGCCCGCCGGCGGCGATCTGGCGGGCAAAGAGCGGCGCGACGGAGCCTGTCGATCCGAAGACGTTGCCGAAGCGCACGGTGACGAAGCGCGTGTCGCTCTGCGCAATGTCGAGCGCTTGCGCGTAAAGCTCGGCGATACGCTTGGTCGCGCCCATGAAGCTCGTCGGATTGACCGCCTTGTCGGTCGAAATGAACACCGCCGTCTCGGCCTTGGCGCGCGTCGCGGCGTCGAAGACGAGCTTTGCTCCCATGACGTTGACCATCGCCGCGGCGCAGCGGTTTTCCTCGACGATCGGAACATGCTTGTAGGCGGCGGCGTGGATGACGATTTCCGGCTTCACGATGTCGAACGCCCGCGCCAGGTGCTCGTTCCGGCAGACATCGGTCAAGGATGAAAAGAGCTCCCCGCCAAGGCCCTTCTCGCGAAGCTCCATGTCGATCTGATAGAGATTGAACTCGGAATTATCGAGCAGCGCGAGACGCGACGGCGCAAGCGCCGCAGTCTGCCGCGCGAGTTCGGACCCGATCGTTCCGCCGGCGCCGGTGATGAGGACGCGCTTGCCGTTGACGAATTTGCGCGCAGCGCGCTGATCGATGCGCCTTTGCGGCCGGTTCAGCAGCTGCGCGATGTCGAAATCCTTGAGCGCGGCCGGCGCCCGTTCCGCTTTCGGCCGAAATCCGAATATCCGTTTGAACAAGTCGGGCGCTCCTTGCGGCTTCATTTCGGGGGCGCCCTTCAGGCGGCGTCCATCCGGCGGAAACTCCATCGTACAATGATATCGCCGACAGCGGGCGCCTCGGCGCTTGGGCCGGCGATGACAATTTGTTCAGTCGATTGGGGAAGACCGCCGACGCCGCAATAGACGCTGCGCTCGATCGCGATGTCCCTGCAATTTGTCCGAAATCGCCAGCCTTCCTTGTTCGGCAGAGCGAGGATGATCGACTTGCCGTCGCGGGCGAACGAGGCCCTTACGTCCGGATGCAGATGAAACCGGAGCCGCCAGTGGGTCCGCAACGCCGGCGTCGGATTGATGAGGCTGTCTTCGCCGCGCAGATCGTCGCCGCGCGCGGCGAGATAGAACCTTCTTGCGTGCTGCATGGTTCCGCCCTCGGCGCTGAAGGCGCGTTCGATCTCGAGGAGCTGACCTCGCGAATCCTCCGCGCGCCGATGCGTGATGACCGCGTTCTTGAAGAGGACGGCGCCGAACTCGCGCGGCTCGGTCGAGAGGGTCGAATGCGCCGCGGCCTGTCGAAGCGCCGCGCTCCATTCGCCCGGAAGATGCGCCCCGGCACCGCAATTGACGATGATCCTGCTGCGCCCGGATGAAAAATGAAACGAGGCGCCGCCCTGGAAACCGCCCGGCGTCGCTGCGCCCCCGCGCGCCGCGCCGATATCGGCGATGACGACGGCGCGGGCCGCTTCAAGCCGCTGGAACCCGGAATGGCGCGCGAACCCGGTCGGCTCCGCCCCCTCTTCGATCGCCTCGAGCGCCGAGGCGAGCGCGGCGCCGTCGTCCTCATAGCCGCCGTTGAAGACGGCGAGCCGGCCGTCGCCGGCGCGGAAGAGCTGGGCGTGCGCCGCCGCGCGGCCGATGATATGGCGAAGAAAGCCGGGCGTCGGCATGCGGCGCGCTTCAAGCGCCTTCAAAACCATCTGCAGGCGGACGACCAGCTCGAGCTGGCGCGACGGATTGCGGCTGACATGCCCGCCGTCGGGGCGGATCTGCAGCCGCAGTTCGCGGCGAAGGAGCTCAAGCCCTTTTTCCGCAGCCGGTTCGCAGCCGGGAAGCGCGAGCGCCGCGACGGTGAGCGCCATCGCGGTCAGGAGGCGCTCATGCGCGGCGCCGGCGCGATGTCCTGCGCGCGCCAGGTGGCGGGTCTGGCGCGCCATCGACGTGAGAACGCGGCTTCGCCACAGCGCGTCGCCGCGCGCCAGCACGACCTGTCCGTGACAGCAAAGGTGAATGAGCCGTTCGCCGGTCGTATAGGGCTCCCAGCTGTCCGGCGACCATTTCTCGTGCGCGGCGAACCACGCCTCGGCGAGCCGCTGCGCCGGATCGCGGCCGCGCTGGCCGAGCGCTGCGAGATGGCGGAGCCAGACGAAGCGGTGGAGAAAATCGTGAAGCGGCCCTTCCCGTCCGGCAAGCGGCCACAGACGCTCAAGCTCGCCCTCGCAGTCGACCGCGTCGGCGCCGATCGACAGCCGGCCGGCGATGATCGCCTCGCCGAGCGCCTTGTCCGCGCCGTAAGGATCGACGGGCTTCAGCGCGAGACGGTCGGGCGCCGGTCCGTCAAGCTGCGCCTGATAAAAGGGGCTTTCGCCCCATGCGCGCTTGACGCGCTCGACGACTTGTCGCGACAACGCCTGATCGGCCCTTGCTGCTGACGACGCCACGGCCGCTATGATCCCTTCAGCGCGGCGATATTGGCCGCATAGGATTTCGGATCGCCCTTGAAGACGGCGGAGCCGGCGACGAGGACGTCGGCGCCCGCGGCGATGACGTCCCTCGCCGTCTCCCTATTCACGCCGCCGTCGACCTCAAGCATGATCGCGCGCTTTGATTGATCGATCAGTTTGCGGATGATTTCAATCTTCGCCAGCTGCGAGCGGATGAACGCCTGCCCGCCGAAACCCGGATTGACGCTCATGACGAGGACGAGGTCGACATCCTCAAGGACCGGCTCGATCGCGGCGACGGGCGTTGCGGGGTTAAGCGCGACGCCGGGCCTTGCCCCGGCCGCCCTGATCGCCTGCAAGGTTCGATGAAGGTGGGGGCCCGCTTCCGGGTGGACGGTCAAGATGTCGGCGCCCGCACTGACAAGATCGTCGATGAAAGGATCGACCGGCGAAATCATCAGGTGGACGTCAAAAGGCAGCGCCGTCGCCTTGCGGACCGCCTTGATGACGGCGGGCCCGACGGTGAGGTTCGGAACGAAATGCCCGTCCATCACGTCGACATGGATGAAGTCGGCGCCGGCGGCCGCGACCGCGGCGATCTCATCGCCAAGGCGCGAGAAATCCGCCGAAAGGATCGAGGGCGCAATGCGGACAGGAGGCATCGCGACTGCCTATCGTGATGCGCTTTGGGGACGCAACAAAAACGGCGTGAGAAAACGGCGCGAAACCGGCGCCGTTCCAAAAAGAGAACCGCCCGGTCTCAAGGGGTGCGGGGGGCGCGAGACCGGG
>JACADX010000050.1 GCA_013389125.1 Parvularculaceae bacterium
CGCCTGATCCGGTCGGGTCCGCGGCGGTCATCGCATAAATCGTATCATCGCCGGCACCGCCGTCGAGGCTGTCGCCGGTCAATTCGACATCGAGCAGGTCAGCGCCGCCAGTGCCTTTCAGCGTGTCGGAGCCGCTCGACCTCCCGCGGATGGCGTCGCCTGCGCCGCCGCCCCAGACTTGTTCGACGCTGGAAATGCTCCTGGTCCCGCCGCCGATCGAAGTTGTGTAGGTCCCCGCCGAAAGGTCGACGGTCGCTGTGTCTGCGGTCAGACCCGATAGGTCGAGCACGTCGGTTCCGGCGCCACCATTGTAGTCGTCGGCGAATTCGCCTTCGTTGACCTGCAAAAAATCGTCGCCGCCGCCGGCGACGACCGTGTCAACGTTGAAGCCGCCGATGAAAACGTCGCCGGTCGCATCCTGCAATTCGGCGATCGTCCCGCCGGTGAATCCTACAAGCGTCCCTGCAACCGCATCCGCAGAGTCGAAACCAGCCGTACCCGTAAACGTAGCCATATCTTAAGTCTCCCGCATTTCATCGCCGCAAGAGCGGCTCGGTTAAAGATCCCGGCGACGCTGTCGCCCAAAGCTGTCGTCGTTCACGCGCCGGCCGCTTCGAATAGCGCCGGCGCGCTGTGCAGTGTCGGCTCTACGCAACAAGAAAGGCGCGTCTTTCGACGCGGCTGCGGATGCGACGAGCGTTTCCAGATGGAGCGCCGATCTGGGATTGACCCTTGCGGCAACCACCCCACTCGCAACCATTCCGCCCTCCCCGCGGAGGTTTGCAGCCCCGCAATCACATTAAGCCAACGAATGGCGGGCCGCTAACGATTTCAGCGTCTCGCCGCATCGCAACCGGTTCCCGTTCGAGGCCGGTCAAGACCGACAATCGGCCAAGGCGCGGCCGGCCGGTGTGATCAGCCGCACAAGTTCTGTCAGTTTGAGCAAGGATCGCGCCATGAGAAGCGTGCCGCGATTGTCATCGCTCAACCCTGAGGTGAGCGTCGAGCGCATCATTGAGGCCAAGCTTGAACGGGCGCACGCGTCCATCCTTGTAGACCCGCTTGGCGTAAACCCCTTTCAGGCCGACGAGATGGCGCCGCATCTCCTGACGCACGAAATGATTGACTTCGCCGTCATCCGCCGCCCACCCGTTGACGATCATGGTGTCGCCGTGAAGGCAGTCTTCGGACGGCGCTTCCGGACCGCCGGCGGCCCACGCTTTGGCGCGCTCCTCCGACACGAGCGCCCAGCCGGCGTATCCGACGATCTTTTTCCCGTCCGTCACCAGGAAGTAGTGCTTGCGGTTAATCTGGCCGACGAGATTTCGCGACCAGACGCCGAACTTCTGCGCAGCGAAACTCGGCTTCAGCATCAAATAGCTGACCGCCCGGCCGAGCGCGGCGTAGACATTCTGGTCCTGAAATGCGCGCAGCGTTCGCGCCGACGGCGCATTCGAATCATTCGCCATTCGGACCTCCCTCCGCGCGCCCTATAGCATATTATCGAACGCCGCGGGACGCCCGAGCCTCAGCCGAACTGAAAATCATTGGCGGCAAGCTGGCTTTCAACCACGTTGCGCAGGATCAGAATGTCGCCGCCGCCGAAATCGATCGTCGTATGGAGGCCGTTGTCGGTCGCGGCGGCGAGGATTTCCGCGAACGTGTCGAATGCGGCGCCAAAGCCGACGAGCCGGATCACATCGCCGACTGCGGCGCCGGCGCTGAAATCGCGCACCGTGTCGGTGTCGCCCCCAAGCGCGAAGACGATCGTGTCATTTCCGGCGTTCGAATAGACATAATCATTGCCGTCGCCGCCGTCGATCGAGTCATTGCCGTCGCCGCCTTCGAACACGTCGAACGCCGGCCCGCCGAGGAGCGTGTCATTGTCGTTGCCGCCCTGCAGCGTGTCGTTGCCGCCGCCCCCGCTCATGGAATCAGCGCCCGAGCCGCCGAAGGCGCGATCCTTCTGCGTGCCGCCGTTAGCGACGTCGTCGCCCGTGCCGCCCTCAATTGTGTCGTCGCCGCCTTGGCCGGAAATGACGTCCGACTGCGCGTCGCCTAAGAGGCTGTCATTGGCGTTGCCGCCGTAAAGGCTATCGACGCCGGCGCCGCCGTCGAGCAGGTCCGCGTCGTCGCCGCCGGCGAGGTAATCGCGGCCCTCATTGCCCTTGATGGTGTCGGCGCCGCCGTAACCGAGAAGGCTGTCGTCGCCGCCCGTCGCCGCCCCCGAACGCAATTCGTAATCGCCGAAAATCATTTCCGCCTTCGATGATCCGTGCACCGTGTCGTCGCCCCCGGCGAGCGTGCCGCCCGGATTGACGACGCCGGTGTCGCCGTAGATGACGATGCCGAGAGAAAGCGCGCTGACGTCCGTGGCCCTTAGATCAATGAGATCGTCGCCGCCCGTCAGCGGAATGTCGTTGACGCCGGCGTCGCCGCCGATGACGATCGAAATGACGGGCGCGTCCGCGAGAAAATTCGGCGCGATCACATCGTCCCCGCCGGCCGCGCTCATTCCCGCGACAGGCCGGGCGAAATCGCCGTAAATTGAGAAGGCGCCGACAGTGATGAGATCATCGCCTCCCGCCGCCGAGCCTGAATAAATCTCATAGTAATCGCCGACGACGAAGGAGCCGCCGGTGAGCGCCGACGCGCCGCCGGCAAGCGTGTCATTGGCGCCGACATGATGGAGCCCGTCGTCAAGGTTTGCGCCGTCGCCGGCGAATTTGAAATTCGCGGCGTAGTTGGCCATCGTGAAATCGATCGTATCGGCGCCGCTGAGCGCGGCGATCCAGAATTTGTCGCGTTGCTGGTCCGCCGTGCCGACGCCGATGCCGAAGCTGGTCGCGGCGGTCCCGCCGAGCCCGGAGATTACGATCTCCGGCAAGGTTTGCGCATCATCGTTGAGGTCGACCTGAATCTTGTTGACTGTGCCGCCGGTCGGGAGATTTCCCGAGGTCGTGATGCCCGCGCCGTCGAATTCCCAGTCATGCGCGCCGGTCGTCACATAGGAATATTCGAACCCCGAGAGCGCGCCGCTAAAGCCTGAGAACGCGACAATCGAATTGTTCGTTATGTCGAACGCCTGATCCATGTTCGCGAAGGACACAGTCGCCATGATGATTCCCCATTTTTTGCGCCGCCCTGCAGCGCGACATTGACGCGCCGAGAGCCGGCGGTCGCGCCGCGACGATAGGGCATGATCGGCGCAGGGTCACGCCCCGGCGCCCGCCCCGATAGGCGAAAATTCCCGCCGGCCGGAAGGGCGCGGGTCCCGCGGCCCATCGCGGCGAACAAATCGCTGGCGCGGCTTCGCGCGCGTCCCGCTCTTGTCGCGGGCAGCTTGTCCGAAACCGCGCCAGGCGAAACCGGACTCCCGACGATTTCAGCCGAAAGTGAAATCGTTCGCGTTGAGCTGGCTGACAAGCACGCCGCGAAGGATGATGACGTCGCCGCCGCCGAAATCGATCGTCGTGTGAACGCCGTCGTCCGTCGCCGCCGCGAGTACTTCGGCAAAGGTGTCGAACGCCGCGCCGAAGCCGACGAGGCGGATGACGTCGCTGGCAAGCGGACCCGCCGTGAAGTCGCGGATCGTGTCCTGATCGCCGCCCTTGGCGAACGTGATGACGTCATCGCCGGCATTTCCGAAAATGATGTCATCGCCGCCGCCGCCATTGAGCGCATCGTCGCCGTCGCCGCCGACCAGCAGATCAAGCGCCTGATCGCCGAACAGCGTGTCATTCTCGCTGCCGCCATTCAGCGTGTCGTTGCCGCCGCCGCCGAGCATCGAGTCAGCGCCGGTCCCGCCGAAGAGGCTGTCGCGGCCGAGGACGCCGTCGATCGCGTCATCGCCGGAGCCGCTGTCGACCGTGTCATTGCCGTCGCCGCCCGAAGCGACGTCGCGGCCAGCGCCGGCGAGAATGTAATCGTCGCCGAGGTCGCCGGACAAGATGTCGTTCCCGGCGTCTCCGTTCAGCGTATCGTTGAGATCGCCGCCCGAAATATTATCGGCTTCATCGCCGCCTGCGATCTGGTCAAAACCCTTCCCGCCGGCGATCGTATCCTTGCCGAGCCCGCCTGCGACCGTATCGTTGCCGTTATTGCCGATGATCGAATCGCGGCCCGCTCCGCCGTCAATCGAGTCGCGGTCCGCGCCGCCGTCGATCGCATCGTCACCGGCCCCGCCGTCCATGACGTCGTCGCCGGCAAGGCCGTCGAGCCCGTCATTGGCGTCCGACCCGAAAAGTATGTCGCCGAGCGCCGAACCTGAGAGGTTGAATGCCGTCGACAGCCCCGCATTCGGTTCATGGTCGATGCCGGCGACGAATGGATCGCTCGCGTCGAGATTCGAAATCGTGTTGGCGGAAACCGCGATCTGGCTGGGTTGGATGTCGCCGTAAATGCCGACGCCGGTGTCCACATGCGATATCGTGTTTCCGGTTACCGACCCGCCGCTGTTCGGCGCAGTCGAGTCAAAGATGAAGACGCCGACGACCTTCGCATTAAGGTCATCGTCGTTGGAGCCGACAATAATGTTGTTGTTGATGTTCAGATCGGTGTTGTCAAACGCCAGCACAGCGCCCGAATAGGCGAAAGCGGGTCCGGCGTAGCCGATCCCGGAAATATCGTTGCCGGAGATCGAGCCCGTCGAGCCGAAGGCCTGGAAGCCGTTCTGCGCGATGATCGTCTGCGCCCCGCCGCCGATGACCGTAACGCCCGAGACGTCAAGATCTGCGTAGCCGAAGACCGTGGCGTTTTTCTGAAAGTCGCTGATCGTTCCGCCATGCATGAAGAACGACTTTACGGGTCCGGCGTCATTGTCGGCCTGCACGCCGACGCCGCGTTGAAGGCCGCTCAAGACGGGATCGCCGCCCGCCGTTGTTCCTCCGGCATAAGGATCGCGAATGCCCGTGACATCGACGTTTTCAAGGCCGCCCGACGAATTGCGGTAGAAAA
>JACADX010000011.1 GCA_013389125.1 Parvularculaceae bacterium
CGCCGAGCCCGGCGACGGTTTGAACGCCGCGCCCCGCGACAAGGGCGCCCGTCTCTTCTTCGAGAAATCCCGCCTCGCCGTCGAAGAAGCGCATCTGCGGGTAGGCGTTCTCAAGCCCCGCGCGATCGAGCTTCTTGAACGGCGTCTTCGTCGCCTCGAGATAGGCAAGGCTCTTCGCCATGTAGGCGTCGTTCTCCGGCGAGAACCAGAGAACGCCGGTGTTATGGAAGATCGGAGTCGCGGCCCGCGCCGAGACGTCCTTCCAGGCGACGAGCGATTCCCGCGCCATCTCGGCGTAAAGGGCGTCCCCGCCGTAGGAATAGCGCGTGACGCGCGTCTCGCCGCCGGACGAGGCGCGGCCGTGGCCGACGCCGTAAGCGTCGATGAGCGCGACCTTGAGCCCGGCGCGTTGCAAACGCTCGGCGATCCAGACGCCGAACACGCCGGCGCCGATCACCGCCGCATCGAAGACCTGCGCCGCAGCCGCGGCGCGCGGCGCAACCGTCGCCGCGGCGATGAGGCCGATGGTCGCCCGTCGCGTGATCTTCATCATTCAGCTCCTGTCCCGCCAGCCGTTGGTGATCGGGTAGCGCCGGTCGCGGCCGAAATTCACTTTCGTCACCTTGGGGCCGGGCGGCGCCTGGCGGCGCTTATATTCGGCGACGTAGAGCAAGTGCTCGACGCGGGCGACCGTCGCTTCGTCAAAGCCGTCGGCGACGATGTCGCGGACCGCCATTTCGCGTTCGACAAGGCGCTCGAGGATTCCATCGAGAATGTCGTAGGGCGGCAGGGAGTCCTGATCCGTCTGACCCGCGCGAAGCTCCGCCGACGGCGCCTTGGTGATGATCCGTTCCGGGATGACTTCGCCTTCAGGCCCTTTGAGGCCGGGCGCGCGGTTGGCGTTCCGCCAGCGGCAAAGCCGATAGACGTCGGTCTTGTAGATGTCCTTCAAGGGATTGTAGCCGCCGTTCATGTCGCCGTAGAGCGTCGCATAGCCGACCGACATTTCCGACTTGTTCCCCGTCGTCAGCACCATCGGCCCGAACTTGTTCGAGAGAGCCATCAAGATGAGCCCCCTGATGCGCGACTGGATGTTCTCCTCGGTGACGTCGGCGGCGCGGCCCTTGAAGGCGGGCTCGAGCATCGATCGGAACGCTTCGACGGCGGGCTCGATCGGGATCGTCTCGTAAGAAACGCCGAGACGGCGCGCGCAAAGGGCGGCGTCTTCGAGCGAATGCGGCGCGGTGTAGCGCGACGGCATCATCACGCATCGGACGCGTTCGGGCCCCAAGGCATCGACGGCGATCGCCGCGGTCAGGGCCGAATCGACGCCGCCGGAAAGGCCGATGACGACGCCCGAAAAGCGGTTCTTTTCGATGTAGTCCCGGACGCCGAGGACGACGGCGCGGTAGATCATCTCCGACCCGCCGACCCATTCCGCCGAAGGGCCGCTGACGCATTCCCAGCCATTGCCGCGCTCTTCCCAGTCGGAAAGGAAGACGCCCGGCTCGAACTGCGGCGCGCGGTGAACGATCTCGCCGCCGCGGTCCATGATGAAGGCGGCGCCTTCGAAGACGACTTCGTCTTGCCCCGCGAGCTGGTTGACGAAAAGCAGCGGCTTGCCGGTCGCAAGGACGCGCTCCTTCGCGGCCGCTTCGCGCTCTTCGAGCGCCGTCACCCGGAAGGGCGAGCCGTGCGGGACAATGAAGAAATCGGCGCCGGCTTCGGCGAGCGCCTCGCCCGCGCCCGGCAGCCACATGTCCTCGCAAACCATGAGGCCGAGCTTTGCGCCCTTGAACGCCGTCGGCGGAGGAAACTCAGGACCCGGCGTGAAGCGGCGCGGCTCATCGAAGACGCCGTAGTTCGGCAGCTTCACTTTGCGGCGGATGGCCGCGATCTGTCCTCCGGCGAGAAGAAGCGCCGCGTTGTAAAGCGCCGCGCCTTCCTTCCACGGCGCGCCGACGATCATCGCCGGACCGCCGTCAGCGGTGGTGATCGCGAGATCTTCGACCGCGGCGCGGCAGGCGCGCTGGAAGGCGGGCTTGGCGACGAGATCTTCCGGCGGGTAGCCGCAGACGACGAGTTCGCAAAAGACCGCAAGATCTGCGTCGGCCCTCGCCGCCTCGGCGCGCGCGACGAGGATCTTCGCCTTATTGCCGGCGATGTCGCCGACGACGGGCGCGATCTGGCAGATGGCGATCTTGAGGCGGCGGGTCATGGGCGCCGGTTTAACGGAATTCCGCCGGCGCGGAAATCGACCATGCGTCCGGCGGCCTTACTCCGCCGCGGCCATGGCGCGCGGCTGGGCGACATGCGGGCGATCGGCGCGATAGGCGTTGATCCGCGCCTCGATCTCGCCGCGGAAATGGCGGATGAGGCCTTGCACAGGCCAGGCCGCCGCGTCGCCGAGCGCGCAGATTGTGTGCCCTTCGACCTGGGAGGCGACGTCAAGCAGCTTGTCGATTTCCGACGTCGCGGCGTTACCTTCCGCCATGCGCTCAAGCACGCGCCACATCCAGCCCGTGCCCTCGCGGCAGGGCGTGCACTGGCCGCAGCTCTCGTGCTTGTAGAAATAGGATATGCGGGCGATCGCGCGGACGACGTCGGTCGACTTGTCCATGACGATGACCGCCGCCGTGCCGAGCCCCGATTTCACGTCGCGGAGCGCATCGAAGTCCATAAGAACGTTGTCGCAGATCTCGCGCGGAATGAGCGGCACGGACGATCCGCCCGGAATGACGGCTTTGAGGTTGTCCCAGCCGCCGCGGACGCCGCCGCAATGCACGTTGATGAGCGTCTTCAAGGGGATCGACATCGCCTCTTCGACATTGCACGGACGATTGACGTGGCCCGAGATGCAATAGACCTTCACGCCGGCGTTGTTCGGGCGCCCGAAGCTCGTGAACCATTTGGCGCCGCGCCGGAGGATCGTCGGCGCGACGGCGATCGATTCGACGTTGTTGACGGTTGTCGGGCAGCCGTAAAGGCCGGCGCCGGCCGGAAACGGCGGCTTCAGGCGCGGCTGGCCCTTCTTCCCTTCAAGGCTTTCAAGAAGCGCCGTCTCCTCGCCGCAGATATAGGCGCCCGCGCCGTGGTGGAGATAGAGGTCGAAATCAAAGCCCGTCCCGCAGGCGTTCTTGCCGATAAGCCCCGCGGCGTAGGCCTCGTCGACGGCCTTTTGCAACGCGATGCGCTCGTCGACATATTCGCCGCGAAGATAAATATAGCAGGCGTGCGCCTTCATCGCGAAGGAGGCGACGAGGCAGCCCTCGATCAGGAGATGCGGATCGTGACGCATGATGTCGCGATCCTTGCAGGTGCCGGGCTCCGACTCGTCGGCGTTGACGACGAGGTAATGCGGACGGTCTTTGACCTCCTTCGGCATGAAGGACCATTTAAGGCCGGTCGGAAAGCCCGCCCCGCCGCGCCCTCGAAGCCCCGAATCCTTTATCTGCTGGATGATCCAGTCGGGTCCCATGCGGATCATCTCCGCCGTCGCGTTCCACGCGCCGCGCTTCTTCGCGGCGTCAAGGCCCGGATCGTGGAGGCCGTAGAGGTTGGTGAAGATGCGGTCTTTGTCTTGGAGGAGCGCGGTCACGTTCTAAACCTGCGGCGCAAGGGGTTTCGCGTTCGGAAGCGCAGCGATCGGCGCCGCTCTGGAGCCGTCGTAAAGCGCGGGATCGGTGAGCGACGTCAGGTCGCCCTCGGGATTCGACGTTCGGCGTTTCGGATTGGCGGTGCCGATCTTCACGCTCTCGCCGCGGCGGAGCCGCGCCAGCATCGCTTCGAAAATCTCCGGCGTCAGGTCTTCGTAATAATGGTCGCCGTCTTTCGTCGAAATCTGAACCATCGGCGCGTTGACGCAGGCGCCGAGGCATTCGACTTCAAGCCAGGAGAACTTGCCGTCGCCCGAGACGCGGTTTTCTTCGCCGATGACGCGCTCGCAGACGGCGTTCAATTCCTTCGACCCCCGGAGCATGCAAGGCGTCGTGCCGCAGACCTGCACGAAATACTCGCCGACGGGGGCGAGGTTGAACATCGAATAGAAGGTCGCGACCTCGTAGACGCGGATATAGGGCATCTCCAATTGCCGCGCGATCTCCTCCATCATCGGGATCGAGATCCAGCCCTCCTGCTTCTGGCCGCGCCAGAGAAACGGAATGACGCAGGACGCCTGGCGCCCCGCCGGATATTTCTTCACCTGCGCGTCGCACCACGCCTTGTTCTCGCTCGTCCAGGCGAAGGCGAGAGGCTGGTTCTTGGCGGGCTTTCGGGCGGCCATGGCTTTTTCCTGTCACGCGGTCTTGAGGGTCATCCTGGCGAGTTCGGCTTCGGCGACCTCGATTGTGCGGCGAAGAAGCGCGCGGCGGTAGGATTTGACCTGCGGCCCCAGAAACGGGAGCCGGCCGATGAGGCCGCGGCGCAGCGCGATCATGATCGCAAGAACGCCGAAGCCCGACACCGCGGCGACGTGCGGCGGCAGATCGCCGTCCATCAGAACGGCCCGAAGCGGCACGATGATGAACCCGATGACAATTCCGAAGATGGCGCCGTAGATCGCCGCGCCAAGCAGCACGTGCCAGAGCGCTGCGTCGCGATGGCGCTTCTTGATCATCATCAGCGCGCTCAGCACGAAGAGGGCCGTCGCGACCGCGGCGACGGCGGCCTCGACCCAGAAATTCATGCTGAGCTGCGATTGGGTCACCGGTCGATCTCCCCGAACACGATGTCGAGAGAGCCCAAAATAGCGGAGACGTCGGCGAGAAGATGACCGCGGCACATCCAGTCCATCGCCTGAAGGTGCGAGTATCCCGGCGCGCGGATCTTGCAGCGATAGGGTTTGTTCGACCCGTCGGAGACGAGATAGACGCCGAACTCGCCTTTCGGCGCCTCGACGGCGGCGTAGACCTCGCCGGCCGGCGCCTTGAAGCCTTCGGTGTAGAGCTTGAAATGATGGATCAAGGCTTCCATCGACTGTTTCATCTCGCCCCGGCGCGGCGGCGCGATCTTGCCGTCGGTCGTCATAACGGGCCCCGGTCCCTCGGCGCGAAGCTTGGCGATCGCCTGCTTCATGATCGAAACCGATTGCTTCATCTCCTCGACGCGGCACAGATACCGATCCCAGCAATCGCCGTTCTTGCCGACCGGAATGTCGAAATCGTATTCGGCGTAGGTTTCGTAAGGCTGCGACTTCCGGAGGTCCCAGGCGACGCCCGAGCCCCGGACCATGACGCCCGTAAAGCCCCAGGCGAACGCGTCCTCCGCCT
The DNA here is from genome assembly GCA_013389125.1 of Parvularculaceae bacterium. Lineage (GTDB taxonomy): Bacteria > Pseudomonadota > Alphaproteobacteria > Caulobacterales > Parvularculaceae > Amphiplicatus. Next base: position 5,268 of record JACADX010000011.1, read on the forward strand.
TGACGACGCCGATGTCGACATTCCTCTGCTTGAAGATGCGGTTCTCGGTGATCAGCGTCTCGATGTCGGCGAGCTTTTGCGGATACTGGTCGCACCACGCGTCGATGTCGTCGATGAGCGCCTCGGGGAGGTCCTGATGGACGCCGCCGACGCGGAAATAGGCGGCGTGCATCCGGCTCCCCGATGCGCGCTCGTAAAAGACCATCAGCTTTTCGCGCTCTTCGAATCCCCAGAGCGGCGGCGTCAGCGCGCCGACATCCATCGCCTGCGTCGTCACGTTCAAAATGTGCGAGAGGATGCGCCCGATCTCGCAGAAGAGAACGCGGATGTGCTGGGCGCGCCGCGGAACCTCGACGCCGAGAAGCCGCTCGGCCGCGAGGCAGAACGCGTGCTCCTGGTTCATCGGCGCGACGTAGTCGAGGCGGTCGAAATAGGGGATCGCCTGGAGATAGGTCTTGTATTCGATCAGCTTCTCGGTGCCGCGGTGAAGAAGGCCGATATGCGGATCGACTCTTTCAACGACCTCGCCGTCCAATTCCAAAACCAGCCGCAACACGCCGTGCGCCGCCGGGTGCTGCGGCCCGAAATTGATGGTGAAGTTCCGGCCGGCGGAGGCGTCGGACGGTGAATCCTCAACTATGCGCGCGTCGTCAGCCATTACGCGTTTCCTTCGGCCTTCTCATCGCCCGGCAGCGCGTATTTCGCGCCCTCCCACGGCGACAGGTAGTCGAAGTTCCGGAACTCCTGCACGAGCTTCACCGGTTCGTAGACGACGCGCTTTTGCTGATCGTCGTAGCGGACCTCGACATGGCCGGTGAGCGGAAAATCCTTGCGCAAGGGATGCCCCTCGAAGCCGTAGTCGGTGAGGATGCGGCGGAGGTCGACATGCTCGGCGAAAATGATCCCGTACATGTCGAAGGCTTCGCGCTCAAACCAGTCCGCACACGGATAAATGTCCCGCACGGAGGGAACCGTTTCGTCCTCGCCCGCCTCGATCTTCACGCGCACGCGCTGGTTGTTGTGCATCGAGAGGAGGTGGTAGACGACGTCGAAGCGACGCCCGCGCTCCGGATAGTCGACGCCGCAAATGTCGATGAGCTCGACGAAGCGGCAGAGCGTGTCGTCGCGCAAGAACTTCAAGACGTGCGCGATGCGGGGGCCGTGCGCCGAAATAGTCAATTCGCCGAACGCGACGGACCATCCCTTGATGTCGTCGCCAATCGCGCCGGCGACATGTTCGCCGAGCTCTTTAAGGTCGTCGCTCATCGCTTACCTGACAATCGAGCCTTCGCGGCGGATCTTCTTCTGCAGCTGCAAGACGCCGTAGACGAGCGCTTCCGCGGTCGGCGGGCACCCCGGAACGTAGATGTCGACGGGGACAATGCGGTCGCAGCCCCGGACCACGGCGTAGGAATAGTGATAATAGCCGCCGCCGTTCGCGCAACTGCCCATCGAGATGACGTAACGCGGGTTCGGCATCTGATCGTAGACTTTCCGGAGCGCCGGGGCCATCTTGTTGGTCAAGGTCCCGGCGACGATCATCACGTCGGACTGGCGGGGCGAGGCGCGCGGCGCGAAGCCGAAACGCTCAAGGTCGTAGCGCGGCATCGACGCCTGCATCATCTCGACGGCGCAGCAGGCGAGACCGAACGTCATCCACATCAAGGACCCTGTGCGCGCCCAGTTGATCAGCGCATCCGCCGGCGCGGTCATGAACCCGCGGTCGGCGAGCTGATCGGAGAGCTCCGAAAAGAACGGGTCCTTCGCGTCGGGAAGATATTGGAGGCGAGGCCTTGCGGCGACCGGCTCGTCTAGCGCCATTCGAGCGCTCCCTTTTTCCATTCGTACAGGAAGCCGATCGCGAAGACGGCGAGGAAGACGAACATCGACCAGAAGGCGAAGATCTGGAAGTCGCGGGTCGCGCCGAGCGTCGGGTTGAACAGCGTGACCGCCCAGGGAAACAGGAACGCGACATCGAGGTCGACGATGATGAAGAGGATCGCGACGATGTAAAACTGAACGTCGAACTTCATCCGCGCGTCGTCGAACGCGTTGAACCCGCATTCGTAGGTCGAGACCTTTTCAGGATCGGGCTCTTTCGGGGCGATCACCATCGGAGCAAGCGCGAAGGCGCCTGCGAGCGCGACCGCGATCCCCAAAAAGACGAGGATCGGCAGATAGTCGAGCAGGAAGTCGGGTGTCGCCAAAGCGCGGCTCCTTCGGCCGAATTTCGCCGCGGAACCTACGGAGATGCCTCCCGAAACGCAACGCCAAAAGGCGCAGCGGCGCGAGCCGCAAAACGCCTATGTTTTCAGGGCGTTCGCCCCGGCGCGCGGCTATTGCGGCGCATCCGTCTGGGGATCGGCGTCAGGGACCGCATCGGGGACCGCATCGATCTCCCCTTCCGGTTCGGGTTCGCCTGCGCCCTCCTGGCCGTTCGCCATGAATTCGGACCAGTCCTCCATCTCCCAATAGCGCTCATCAAGAAGCGAATCGCGCATCGGGCCCGGAATCGCGGAATCGAGCAGAAGCTTTTGCTCCTCCCTCGACGCAGCGAAAGTCGCAAGGTGCGCGATCTCGTCGGCGGAAAGGTCGATCACGTAGCCAAGTTCGACAGACTGGAATTCGACCATGGCCGGCGCGCCGCGCCACATGCGGGCGGCGAAATCCAAAGGATCCGGCTTCACATAAGGGTCGGCGGCGTCAAGCGCCGGCGCCGCCTTCCCGCCGACGCCGTTGATCGAGTGGCAGAGGACGCAGCCTTTCTCGACAAAAAGCCTGCGGCCCGCCGTCGCGTCGCCGGCGTGTTCGATCGCCTCGACCGCCGCTGGCGTGGGCGTCTTGCCGCAGCCCGCAACGAGCGCGCTGGCGCCGATGACGACCGCCGCCAAGATGCTTCGCATGCCCGCCTCCCTGTTTCGCATCCCTATTGGCCCGTTTCGACCGCAGCGGCAATGAGGCAGATCAAGTCCCGACGCTATCCGAAGGCGAAGTCATTCGCCGCGAGCTGGCTTACGAGCACGCCCCTCAGAATGACCATGTCGCCGCCGCCGAAGTTGATGGTCGTGTCGACGCCGTCGTCGCTCGCCGCCGCCAGAACCTCGCCGAACGTATCGAATGCGGCGCCGAAGCCGACCAGTCGAATGACGTCGCCGGCCGCGCTTCCGGCGCTGAAATCGCGCATCGTATCGACATCGCCAGTTTTGGCGAAAACGATGACGTCGCTCCCGGCGTTGCCGAATATCACGTCATTGAGGTCGCCGCCGTCGAGCGTGTCGGCGCCGTCTCCGCCCTCCAGCACGTCAAATCCTGCGTCGCCGACAAGGACATCGGCGTCGGCGCCGCCCTGCAGCGTATCGTTGCCGCCGTCGCCGTTCAGCGCATCCGCGCCGGAGCCGCCGAACGCCCGGTCGCGCTGCCCGCCGCCTGAGACGGAGTCATCGCCGGCGCCGGCGTCAATGACGTCGTCATCGTCTTCGCCCTCGATCGAATCATGCTGCGCGCCGCCGAAAAGCTGATCCGTTCCGAAGCCGCCGCGGAGCGTGTCCTTGCCGGACGCCCCGTTCAGCGTGTCGGCGCCGCCGCGGCCGTTCAGCAGATCCGCATCGCCGCGGCCGACGACATCTTCGCCCGCGCCGCCGCCGTAAAATCCGATGCGCTCGATCGAGAACAGCTGGACGCCGTCTGGATCGACGACGTTGCCCGCATTCGACGTGAAATCGAAAACATAGGGCGTGTTCGTCGAGCGGCGAATGACGATCATATCGACGCCGCCGCCGCCGTTTGCGACATCCGCGCCGCCGCGCCCCTCAAGCGTGTCGGCGCCGCTCTCGCCGAGCAACGCGTCAAATCCGCCGGCGCCGAAGAGACTGTCGGCGCCAAGTCCCCCGAGGAGCGTGTTGTCATTCTCGATAACGCCCGCGCTCGCCGCGAAATCGACGGCGTAGGCGTAGATCGCGTCGTCATCTTCGTCGCCCGAAAGGAAATCGCCGCCGGCGCCGCCGATAAGGACGTCGTCCCCCTCATAGCCGTAGAGGACGTCGTAAGCCGCGCCGCCGTCCGCGGTGTCGGCGCCTGCGAAGGCGAAAAGCGTATCGAATCCCGCCCCGCCGATCATCAGATCATTGCCGTTCTCGCCCCAGATTTCATCATTGCCGTCGCCGCCGTCGAGGACGTCATGTCCCGAGCCGCCGCCCATGACATCGTCGCCGGCGCCGCCGTTGACGCGGTCAAGACCCGCGCCGCCGGACAGATTGTCGTCGCCTCCGCTTCCCGCGATCGTGTCCGACCCGTCGCCGCCGAATATCGTGTCGGCGCCGCCGAGTCCGTCGATGACGTCGGACGTTCCAACGCCCCTGACGGCGTTCGCGCCGCCGCTTCCAATTTGGGTCAGCGTGAACGTCGCGGCGTTCCACGACCAGCTCGCGACATGCGTTCCGTCCGCGCTGTTCGGTCCGTATTTGTAAGCGACGGCGTCTCGATCGAGATAGCCGAGCGCCGCGGGATTTGCGTAGTTTCCGTTGTAGCTCATCACCGTGTTTGCGCGATCGTCGAGCGACGGCGTCAGCGTCGTCGCGCCTTCATGCGGGTGCTTCAATCCGAGCGCGTGTCCGATCTCATGCAACAGCGTGCCGAGATCGACCGGCGCGGTCGAGGAGAAGAAAATGTCGCCGGCGATATCAGACTCGCTCGCGAAGGTGAAAAGATAGGTGCCCGGATAATAGGCGAACGCGGCGGCGCTTTCATTGCCGGAGGCGAAATTGAAGTTGTGAACGCCGAAGCGGATGTCGCCCTGTCCCGGCGGGGCCTCAAGGAAAACGACGCCGCTCGCCGCGGCCCATTGAGCGAGCGCGTCGCGCGCCAGCTGTTTTTCAGCGTTGTTGAACGGCTCAAAAGAGTCGACGAAGGCCTGCGATTGGTAATTGCCGAGGTAGGGCTGCGCCGCGGTTTCGAACGAATAGGTGATGAAGACAGGCCTTCCCGTCAGGCCGCCCCACCACCAGCCGAAACCGGATTGCAACGCGGTATGGTTCGAAACAACAGGCATGTCGTCCTCAAACGCTGCGAACGGCCGAAAATCGGGCGGGAGCTTAGCAGCCTTTGCTCAACGGAAAATGCGTCGATTTGCGGGCATTCGAACGGTTTTGATCAGCTTTTGGGGCCGTCGCCCGCCGGCGCGGCGGGGTCGTTCGAAGCCGGCGGCGCGTCCGGCGCGTCGGGGAACACTCTTGCCGGCGCAATGCCGCGCCGCGCCGCGCGCAATTCGCCGTGGAGCGCTACGAATGCGTCAAGCAGCGTCGGATAATAGGCGTCGGCGTCCGGATCGCCGGCGAGAATGCGCTCCGCGAGAGCGCGGGCCGCCTCGCTGCTCGCCACCACGAGCGAGCGCACCGCGGCGAGTTGCAGGACCCGCCGCTCATTCTCCGCCTTTAGCTCGTTGATGGTCTCGGACTGCTTCATCCAGAGGAATGCGGCGATCCGGACCGCATCGTCAAAGGTCGGCTCGGGCGGCTCCTCATCCGCATAACGGGAAAGGTCGCTCGAAAACGGATCGCCGCCGCCGAAGTACTTGGAGCCGAGCGAGGCGTTCGACTCGCGGACCATGTCAAGCAGCGCCGCCGCTTTCGCCCGGCTGGTCTTGACGCCGTCGCCGCCGAACCCTTCGCGCAAGAACGGGAGGAGGCGCATTCGGTCGAGATTGCGAGATCCGTCCTTGTAATGAGGCACGTGTTCGTTGAATGCGCGCAGGAATGCGATGGCTTCGTGCGACAAGCCAAGATTTTCCGCAGGCGGACGAATGAAAGCCTCATCCGGGGCGACGCCGATCGCGCCGGCGAAGTCGTCAATGAGATCCCCGTTTTGAAACTTCGACCGGTCGAAGATGCGCGGCCTTATCGCTTCGCGGCCGAACACGCCGGCCCATTTGTCGAGAAACGCCTCGTAATTGCGCCGTTCCGCGGGTTCGTAGGCCAGAAGATCAAGAGCTTTCGTATAGCCGTCGCGCACTTTCTGCGTGTAATCGCTGATAATTCGCTGATCCTGACGGCGAAGGTAGACGAGGATTTCGATCCTGCCGAAATGCGGCGCGAGAAGTTCCTTGACGCGTTCGATCTCAGGCGTCGTATTGAGGCCGCACAAATGCTCATTCGAGAAGACGACGGTCGCGACGTCATCCGGCAGCGAGGCGAGTTCCGCGGTAAGCGCTTCGGCGAACTCCGCTCGTCGCGCCTCCCGCTTCTCCTTGTCCTCAAGGTCAAGATAGCGGATGAGGCCCGTCGTCTCTCGATCGCTAAGGGCGACAACGGTCAAACCATGGTGATTGGGCCTGCCTGGTGAAAATGGAAAATAGACGCCTTGATCCCGCAGCCGGGCGGCGTTGTTGTCGAGAAACGCCTGAATGGAGGTCGAGCCGGTTTTGTAGGTGCCGATATGCAGGATCGCCCGCCGCGCCACGCCGCTCCTCCGAACTCCCTCCCTGACGGGGCGCCGCGCCGGATCGCGCAGCCGCCGGCCCAATGAAATCAGACTGGCCGATTTGGCAAGCCCGCCGCCGCCGATCGCCGGGAAATTCAGCCCTCAAAATATTTCGGCTCTGCGGATAGCGGCGCCGCCAATTCAAGTTCGAAAAGCCCGCCCGAGAGCGGGTGCGCCGCCTTTTGTTCCGCCGAAAGTCCAATCCGCGCCGAGGTCACAAAGGCGCGGTCGCCGACAAGGGCTATGCTGGTCGGACGCGGGACCGGCAACGGCGTTTCTTCGAGACGTTTTCCCGCCGGCGACAGACGGCGCACGCAGGCCCCGTCCCAGAACGCGATCCAAAGGCAGCCCTCGCGGTCGATGTCCATTCCGTCCGGATAGCCGTCGCTTTCGGCGAACTCAGCGAAGACGCGCTTATCCCTGAATCCGTCCGCCGCGCATTCGGCTGAAAAGACGATGCGGCGTGCGCTGTCGGTGAAATAGACGACCCCGCGGTCGGCGTCGAAGGCGGGCCCGTTGGTGACGTGGAAACCATCGTCGATTCTCGCCGCGGCTCCCGATGGCGACAAGCGCCACCAAGCCCCGGCGGCGGCGCCGACGTCAGCGTCATCCATCGTGCCGGCCCAAAATCCGCCGGCAAGGTCAACCTTGCCGTCATTGAACCGGTTGCGGGGAATATTGGCTTCCGGATTTACAATCGGATCAAGGATGACCGCGCCGTTTTCGATTGAAAGCCGGCCAAACCCCTCTTTCGATGCGCAAACATAGCCGCCGCGTCGACGAAGGCCGAGCGCGCTTACCATCCAAGGCGCAGCGATCGCCTCGGTAGTCTCGGTTTCCGGATCGTGGACGAATATTTTCCCGCCCTTGATGTCAACAAAGATCAGGCGATCAATTCGCGGGTCCCAAATCGGACCTTCGCCGAGCAGCGCGCCGACCGGCGCGACGCATCTTACGGCGATGACATGCGGGTTAGCCATGTCACGCTGGATCATGCAGTCGCGAGAGTATGCCGCCATCAGCGTAAATCGTCGTCCCGGTGAGGAACGACGCATCGTTCGACGCAAGGAACAGCGCAATGCGCGCGATCTCGTCCGGCTCGGCAATGCGCTTCAGCGGATGAACCGCCTCAAGAGCGGCGAAAGCCTCGGCGTTTCCCTTAAAGCCCGCCTTCAGCATCTTGGTCGCCGTCGCTGCTGGCGCGAGCGTGTTGACGCGAATCTTCGGACCGAGATCGACGGCGAGCGCTTGCGTCAACCCATGCAGCGCCGCCTTTGACGTCGCATAGGCGGCGAATTTCGGTTTCGTCGCATGGGCGTGAACCGAGCCGATATTGATGACCGATCCTCCCGACGCTTCGAGATCCGCCTCGAACGTCTTCACCAACATGAAGGGCGCGATCGCGTTCACCTTCATCGTCATCGTGAAATCCGCCGCCGTCAACTCGCGGACGCCGCCGAGGATTTGAACGGCTGCGTTGTTGACGAGCGCGCCGAGCGGCGCGCCGCCGAGCGCTCGCCGGACATCCGCCGCAAAAGCGGCGCCCTTTGTCCCGTCGTCGCAAAACTCCGCGATGTCAGCCCTGATGAAGGATAATGCGGCCGTCGGCCCCGACGGCTCCATTCGATCGACGCCGACGACGATCCATCCCGCTTCCGCGAAAATCCGGACAAGGCTCGATCCGATCCCGCCATTGCAGCCGGTGATGAGAACGCCGCGTTTGACGTCCCCGGCCGTCATCGCGTGGCGGTCCGCAAAAGACGATCGATCTTTTCGATCGCGAGGCGGCTAACGCGGCGCACGGCGTCGACGGAATTTGACCCGTTATGCGAGCCGAAAATGCACCGATCGAATCTGCGCAGCGGCGAGTCGGGCGCCATCGGCTCAACATCGAACACGTCAAGCGCGGCCGAATGCACGATGCCGCTCTCGAGCCCCTTGAGCAATGATCGTTCGTCGATCACGGGCCCGCGCGAGACGTTGACGATGCGGACGCCAGGCGTCAGCTTTTGCAGAAGCGCCTCGTTGAACATGTGCCTCGTGCTTGCATTAAGGGGGCAGGTGAAGATGATGAAGTCCGCTTCGCCGATTCGCATTGGCCACTCTGCGAACTCGACAGGCAAGCCTTCGAACGGCCTGAACAACGGGTCGTAGGCGATGACTTTCGAGCCGCAGGCGAGAATTCGCTTCGCGGTCTGGCGCCCGATGTCGCCGAATCCGACGACCGCGACGGTGCGTCCGCTCATCGAAATGCCGGCGGGTTTCGGCCAGCCGTTGTTCTGCCGGATTTCGCGGTCGATGCGGTAGGTTTCGCGCGCGAGCCCCAGCGCATAGGTCAACGCAACGTCTGCGACCTCGCCGCCGAAAACGCCGGGCGTGTTCTCGACCGGCACGCCGAAATCCTTGAATGCCGCGAAGTCGACATTGTCGACGCCGACGCCCCACTTGACGGCGGCCTTCAGTTTTCCCTTGACGCCGGCGGCGACGACGTCCCGGTTCGCGGGGTCGTCGCCGATGATCCAGGCGTCGTAGAGCGGCACCTCCTCGATAAGTTCGGCGACGCTCTTGACCTGCGTCACCTTGCCCGGAACGCATTCAAGATGTCTGGCTTCGAAATCGCCCGCAAACTCGTCGATGAGCCCGAGCATCGGCGGACAGGTGACGAAGACCTTCGGCGCCGCCATCGCCTAGCCCTCCGGCAAGGTTTCGCCGGCGGCGACGCGCAACAGGAGCGACTCCGCCATGAACCAGTCGGACTGCTCGTCGATGTCAACGGATTCAAGCCGGGGCGTTTCGAACAGGATCGGCTTCTCGCCGATGCGCGCGTCGGTTTTCGCGAAAGACGTCGCCGTGAAGAGATAGCATACGGAATTCTCCTCCAAGTATGGCGGCAGATCCTGCGTGCGGACGAGATTCTTCGGGTCGTGATTGATCGGCGCGCCGTCGGGCGCATAAAACCGCGTCTGCCGCCGCGTCACCGAGAACAGCGAATCCGCCTTGCCGGACGCCTCCGCTGAAACGAACTCCGCGATCATTCGGCGAATAGTCTCGATCCTGAGGAGCGGGTTCGTCGTGTGCGTCATCAGGTAATAGTCCGACGCAACATTTGCGATGTCGTCGGCGAGCACCAGATTCATCGACACGAAATCGCCGCAAATCTCCGGCTTGCGGTCCCGGATAAGGGCCTTTCCCGCATAGTCCCCGTTCTTGAGGCCGTTGTCCGCGAGGATGCCGCGCGCGTCGGTGTTGATGACGACTTGATCGATCTCCGGCGTCGCGCACAAGGCGTCGAGAATCCACCGGAAAAGCGGCTTGCCGGCGATCATGCGAAAATTTTTCGACGTCACGCGCGCCGAATGCGCCTTCATCGGCAACAGCGCGGTAAGGCGCTTTGAACCGTTAATCACGTGTGGTCTTTCCTTTGACCGGCGCTATTCGCCGATCGGCTTGAGCGACGGCTTTGGCGATTTCTCCGCCGCCGCCGTCTCCCGCCGACGGCGCTTCGGGCGCGGGTAGTAATAGCTTTCCTTCTGCGCCCGCGACAAGATGCGGTGCTCGTTGTGCCCGCGCCAAGCGCCCCAATACTGCATGAAGCGATAAGCGACGATGCCGGCCGCTTCATCAATGAACCTCTTTTGTTCAAGCGCTGCGGAGAAGTCGTGAAAGACGCCCGCAGCCGCGCATCTCAGGAAGTCGCCGAAATGGAAATGGACCTCCGGAAATATTTCCCGGAGCGTCAGCGCCTCGCGGTAATAGCGCCGTTTCGTTTGCTCGAGCGATTCCTCGTGAATATGGATGACCGGCGCGTCAGCCACATATGCGAGACGCCCGCCGTCGCGCATCAGCGTCTTGGCGAACACCATGTCCTCAAGGCCGGTCGCCGCTTCATCAAAGCGAATTTTCGCCCATGCGTTTCGCAACAACGCGGCGTTCGCGTTGTTCACATAAAGTTCCGTTTGCGGGATCTTGTCGAGGTCTCCGTAGAAATGGCCGAAAACCTGATGCTCCGAAAATCGCGTCACGGCGTGCCCGACCTGTCGCCCGTAAGCGTATTCAGCCTTTGCTTCGCAAAGCGGGCGAATGAGGTTCTGGAGCCAGCGATCATGCGATGGGATGCAATGCGCCGAAATGAAGACGAGGATCTCGCCGGTCGCGGCTTCGCAGCCGAAATTAAGCGACCGGCCGAAGGTGAATTCCGACTTCTTAATGTGGACGATGCGCACGCCTTCGCGCATCGCTATCTCAAGCGTCTGATCGGTTGAACCGGAATCGACGAGGATGAACTCCGGGCGCTGTCCATTATCGAGTCTTTGCAGGCGCGCCGCCGCAATCGACTCGCCAAGCCACTTTTCCTCGTTGAGCGACCGATAGATGATGCTGACCGAGTAAGGTTTCATTCAATAACGCCGGTCCGATAATCGCCTGTAAGCTAGTTATTCTCGCAGGAAACCGCGCCTTTCTCAACGGGGCCGCCGGACTGAGACCGCGCGTCCTTCAGGCGCTCAACTTCCTCGCGCAGGCGCGCAATCTCAGTCTCCAATTCAAGCGAAGACTTGACCGCGCCTTCCGGCGGCCTCGAAGCGCCGTCGGCAATGTCGAGGATCTGCCGGGACAATTCTTCGACGTAAGCGCGGACCCGGAGCGCAAGCGCGATGATTAGGGCGAGCAAGAACGCCGCGACAGCCGCTATCAAAAGATAAGTCGCTGAGCTCACGTCGATCATTTGCGGTCCCAGCGCGGCCACGAGCACGAACGCCGCCGCAAGCGGAAAGACGACGCCGCGAGCCCGCCAAGCGACGCCCAAAATGACCCTTACGGCGCTGTCAGCTTCAGCGGCGCGAGACGCGTCCGGCCTTCGGCCGATCGCCTCGCGAGGCGCGCGGACGGCGCTCGGTTCTCCATTGGCGTTCACTTTACAAGCTCGCCGAATTCTCGCCTTGGAAAGACTTCAAGCTTGCCGCCCACCGTCGCATTATAGACGACGACTCCAATCACATCCAGCGCCTGCTTTGCGTAGGCGTAATGAGCGATCATCTTTTCAGGTTGCGGATCGTGCCACTTGCGGTTCCTGCCGAAATAGCGCGGATCGAAGTGGTTCGGGTCGTCATCGCGGCGAGACACGAGCGCCACGCCCGGCCCTTGCTTCTCCTTCAGGCGCTTGACCGTCCGCGGAACCGCATAATTCGTGTCGCATCCGATCAGCACGATCTCGCGAAACCCCATGTAGGCTGCGATCTGCAACATGGTGATTGCGACCGTGTAGGGCTGAACGACGTTGGCGTCGATGTCGTAGGAGAACATGGAGTGCGGAAGGTTCTCCGTGGAATTCGGCGTCTCATTGAAGAAATATCGGTTCGGTCCGGCGGGAATGACGAATCGCGCCGGACTTCGACGTTTCCGACCGGAATGCTCCTGGATGACGGCGGGAAAAAAGCCGGTCATCTTCGGATTCTCAGTCAGCATTTGATTGATTTCCGCCGCCCGGTCCGGCAGCAC
>JACADX010000012.1 GCA_013389125.1 Parvularculaceae bacterium
CGCGCCGCGATGTCGGTCGCAACGAGGATTTTGGTCCGGCCCGACCGGAAGGCTTCCAGCGCCTTCTCGCGCTGCGGCTGGCTTTTGTTGCCGTGAATCGCCGCTGCGCGAAGCCCCGATTTCTCGAGACTGCGAACGACCTTGTCGGCGCCGTGTTTCGTTCGCGTAAAGACGAGCGCGCGGCCGACGCCTTCTTCCTGCAAGGTCAGCGTCAGGAGTCCCTGCTTGTCGACGGCGCGGACGAAGGTCGCGAATTGCTCGACCCGCTCCGCGGTCGTGGCGACGGGCGCGACGGCGACGCGAACGGGATTTGCCTGATACTGATCAGCGAGCGCCGCGATCGCTTTCGGCATCGTCGCTGAAAAGAGCAGCGTCTGGCGCGCTTTCGGCAGCAGCGGCATGATCATCCGCAAGGCGTGAATGAAGCCGAGATCGAGCATCTGGTCGGCCTCGTCGAGGACAGCGACTTCAATACTGGAGAGCATCACCGCCTTGCGGTCGATCAAATCGATGAGGCGGCCGGGCGTCGCAACGAGAACGTCGACGCCGCGGTGCATCTCGCGAATTTGGCGATTGATCGGCACGCCGCCGAAAACAGTCGCGACTGACGCTTTGATGAAGCGGCCATAGGCGAAGAACGACGCGGCGATTTGCGAAGCAAGCTCGCGCGTCGGCGCGAGAACGAGAACGCGCGGCGATTTCGGCCGCAACGGCGCCGGTTGGCGCGCCAGTCGGTCGAGAATCGGCAGCGCGAACGCCGCCGTCTTGCCGGTGCCGGTCTGGGCGATGCCGACGAGGTCGCGGCCTTCGAGCGCCGGCGGGATCGCCTGGAGCTGGATCGGCGTCGGCGTCTCGTAACCTTCGGCCGCGACCGCTCTTGCGATCGGCTCGGCGAGGTTGAGGTCGGAGAATTTGGTCAAAATGGAATCCAATGCAGTTAGGCGCGCCGCCTGATGCGCGACGCGCAAGACGGATCGGGCCCGGGTTAAAACGACTCCGCGTGACTGGAGGGCGTAGGGGGATTTTGGGTCTGAAGACGAGGGCTCAAAGTCGGGATTTCTCCCCGCAGCGCTTCACGCCGCCCTCATCATGCGATCGGTCAAATCACAGACGTTGAAGGCTATATGGGGGCGTCCGGGTTAAATGTCAATGAAGAGGGCCGGGAATTCCGCGAGCGGATGGTTAACGGGCGCTTGCAGGCGATCCTTACTCCCCGATGTCCTCATTCCAGAGCGCCGGGTTCTCCGCGATGAAGCGCGCCATCAGGGCGATCGAATCCGCGTGCTGAAAGTCGACGACTTCGACGCCGCGCGAGCGGAGCCAGGCTTCGTTGCCGCCGAAGTTTTTCGTGTCGTTGATGACGACGCGCGGGATCTTGAATTGCGCGATCGTTCCCGCGCACATCATGCAGGGCGACAGCGACGTGTAGAGCGTCATTCCTTTATAGCTCTTGCGCCGGCCGGCTTTTCGGAGGCAGTCCATCTCGCCATGCGCGATCGGGTCGCCCCGCTGGACGCGCTGATTGTGGCCGGAGGCGATGAGCCGCTCGCCTTCCGCAAGGACCGAACCGATCGGAAGCCCGCCATTGTCGGCGCTTTTCTTCGCCTCCATGAAGGCGAGCTCGGAGAAGCGGCGATCCCAGTCGGTCAGCATTTCAGGCGTCAGGTTTCAGGTGCCAAGGGCCGGCTTTCACGGTATCAGATTGTCAACGCAATCGCCTGCTGATTGCAAGCTCACCGACGCCCGGCTTCCGGCGCCCAACAATTGACACCTGAAACCTGACACGTGAATTCTGGCGCCTGAAATGATCACCATCGTCACCCACCCCCTCGTTCAGCACAAACTCACCTTGATGCGCGAGAGGTCGACCGACAACGCGCTTTTCCGCGAAACGCTGCGGGAGATTTCGTTTCTCCTCGCTTATGAGGTGACGAAGACTCTCGAGCTTGGGACGCGCGAGATCGAGACCCCGCTCGAACGCGGATCATTCCCGTGGCTTGAGGGGCGGCGCATCTGCTTCGTTTCGATCTTGAGGGCCGGCAATGGCCTCCTTGAGGGCATGCTCGACCTCGTCCCCGACGCGCGGGTCGGCCATATCGGCCTTTACCGCGACCACAAGACATTGCAGCCGGTGCGGTATTATCTGAAGCTCCCCGACGCGATCGGCGAACGCGAAGTCATCGTCGTCGATCCGATGCTGGCGACCGGCAATTCAAGCGCGGCGGCGCTCACGATGCTAAAGAGCGAGGGTGCAAGGCGGCTGCGGTTCATGTGCCTCCTTGCAGCGCCGGAAGGCGTCGCCAAGATCGAGCGCGAGCATCCGGATGTTCCGATCTACACCGCAGCCGTCGATCGCTGTCTCAACGACAAGGGGTATATCCTCCCCGGCCTCGGCGACGCCGGCGACCGTATTTACGGGACGGCCTGAAGGCGCTCACTCCGTCAGAAACGCCCTGATTTCGTCGAGCAGCCGCGGCCACTCGGGATCGGCTTCCGGCAGGAGATGATTGCGCGTTTCGAGCTGCAGGAAGCGCGCGCCTTGTATTCCGGCGGCAAGCTCCCTCCCCGCG
>JACADX010000105.1 GCA_013389125.1 Parvularculaceae bacterium
ACCTCGAAGGCTATGAGGGCCTAAGGATGCATTTTGTCGATGAAGGGCCGAAGGACGCGCAGGCGACCTTCCTGTGCATCCATGGCGAGCCGTCCTGGGCCTATCTCTTCCGCAAGATGATCCCGGTCTTCACAGGCGCCGGGCATCGCGCCGTCGCCGTCGACATGTTCGGCTTCGGGCGCTCCGACAAGCCGGTCGACGATAATCGCTATACCTATCATTTCCACCGCAACGCCCTCCTCGCCTTCGTCGAGCGGCTCGATCTTAAGAACATCTGCCTCGTCGTGCAGGACTGGGGCGGCGTTCTCGGCCTCACCCTGCCGATGGAGGCGCCGCAGCGCTACACGCGGCTTATCGTGATGAACACGGGGCTTCCCGGCGGCGAGGAAGCGCCGGCGGGATTCGCCATGTGGCGCGCCTTCAACCGCTCGCAACCGGATCTGAAAGTCGGCGAACTCATGAAGCGCGCGACACCGATCCTGACCGAGGCCGAAATGGCCGCCTATGACGCGCCCTATCCCGATCAGCGCTACAAGGGCGGCGTTCGCCGGTTTCCCGAACTCGTGATGCTGAAGGAGCAAGGCGCCGCCGACCTGACGCCGCTCTCGAAGGAAGGCGTCGAGACATCGCTCCGCGCGCGGAAATTCTGGTCGGAGGACTGGAAGGGCGAAAGCTACATGGCCATCGGCATGCAGGATCCGGTCCTAGGGCCGCCGTCGATGCATTTCCTCCGGAAGTTCATCAAGGGCTGCCCCGAGCCGATGGAAGTCGCCGAGGCCGGCCACTTCGTTCAAGAATGGGGTGAGCCGATCGCGAAGGCGGCGCTGAAGGCGTTCCGGCTCGACTGACAACGGCCGCGCGCCGGCGCGCCCCGATTTCCCGCAAGGCTCCGTATGCCGCCGCCCGTCTCGCAGAAATCTGAAGCGGCTGGTATGGACTCTGCGTCGTCGGGGCGGGACGAATACGGCGGTCATGGGGATTTACTCAATCATGCGCGAGGGTTGCGCAGCGCCGGGACGAGAGCCGCGCGTCGCGATGATCATGGTTGACGCGATGTGTCTCGATTTCGCACGCGCGCATCTTGATGAATTGCCGACCATGCGCCGGATGCTCGATGACGGCGCCGTTGCGGAATTGGCGTCTTCCGCCGCTCAAATGAGCGCTTCCGTCTGGCCGACTTTCGCGTCGGGCGAGGACCCCGGCGTTCACGGTCATTATTATCCTTTCCAGTGGAAGGCCGACCGAATGCGGTTCCGGCGCACGTCAAAGGCCGACTGGATCGGCGACTTTCACTTTGAGCCGTTTTGGCACGGGCTTGCGCGGCGTGGCTGCGAGGCGGTCGCCTTCGACGCCGGCTTCACCCTCGATCATTCGAAATCGCCCTGCCTGGAAATCTCCAACTGGTCCTATCAGAGCAGCGGCGCGGCGACGGCGAGCGACCCCAAAACGCTAGCCGAGATCAAGCGGCGTTTCGGACGCCGGCCGATCGGCAAGGAAGTGCCGATTCCGAAAACGCTTCGACAAAGCCGGCGCATTCGCGACAGCATGATCGACGCGATGCGGCGCAAGACCGACGCGACGCTGTGGCTGATGGAAAAGAAGGACTGGCGGTTCTTCATCGTCGGCTATTTCGAAATCCATCGCGCCGGCCACAACCTGCTCGTCGTCGACGGCGATTACGGATCGCAAGCCGACCCCGACGCGCTCCTTGACGTCTACAAGGCGCAGGACCGCGAACTTCAGCGGCTCTTGACCCGTCTTGATGACGGCCGCACGACCATCGCGCTGCTCGCGCTTCACGGCATGGCGGCGAACCGCGCGCAGGACCATTTCCTCGACGAAATTCTTGCGCGCCTCAACGCGGCATGGCTCAAGGAGCGCGGAACCCGCGCGCCGAGGCGCCGGAAACCGGGCGTTATTGCGCGGCTTCGCGCGCACGTGCCCTATGGCGTCCAATACGGTCTCGCCGAAGCGCTCGGCGAGGACATTCAGGACTTCGTCGTCAACCGGACCATACTCGGCGGCCTCACTTTCCAGGAGACGCCGGCGTTCCGCCTCGCCTCGGGCGGCGAGGCCTATATCCGCTTCAACATCAAGGGCCGCGAGCGCGTCGGATTCTTTGATCCCGACAGCCCGGAGCTGGCGCGGTATCGCGAATGGTTTGAGGCGGAGCTCGGCAAGATCACCGTCAACGGCTCGGCCGAGCCGCTTGTCAGCCGTGTTCTTGACGCGCATCGGATTTTTCCCGGGCCGCGCACCGATCGCCTGCCGGATCTCATCGTCGAATATGCGCCCGACGCGCCCGCCACCGTCGTCTATTCGCCGACCATCGGCGAGATCCGCGCCCATCTCGAGACCGGGCGCGGCGGGAACCATTCGCCCGAGGCGTTTGTCATCGTCACGGGACCGGGCGCGCGACACCCCGCCTTCGACAGCGTCAAGGACATCAAGCATCTTGGCCGCTTCGCGGAGGCGATCCTTGTCGGCGCGTCGGCGACAAGACATGACGCGCGCGCGTGCGTCGCGGCGTCCGCCTGACCGCTGACAACCGTCATGACGCATAGCGGCGGAATTCGAATGCTCGGCGGCGCCTCCGCCGGCGCGGTCGCAAGTCTTTTCGCGGCCGCGCTCGCGCTCGGATATTCCGGGCTCGCGCCGAACGATTCCGGCCACTATATCAACGCCGCCCTTCGTTGGGTCGAGAACGGGCCCTCGCTCGGCGGCTCGCACTGGTCGCTCAGAACGCCCATCGTCGCGCCAATGGCCGCGAGCTTCGCGCTTTTCGGGAAGAGCGAGCTGACGGCCGCGCTGCCGAACATGGCTTTCGCCGCCGGGCTTCTTGCCGCGACGCTCGTTTTCGCAAGCAGGATTCTCGGACGGACCGCTGGCCTCGCCGCCGCCGCCCTCATGGCGACGTCCGCCTATTTCGTCACCATGCAGACGGAAGTTTCGATATCGGGAGTCGAGGCGTTCTTCATCGTCCTTTCGTGCTGGATCTTCCTCGAAGCGGTGACGAGAGCTGGCGACCTTCGTCTCTTTGCGCTCTCAGGCGCCGTTGCGGGCGCAGCCTGGCTCTGCCGCGAGGTCGCCATACTCGTTCCGGCGGCGTTCACCCTCTTCCTGTTGCTTCGCCGGCCTTTGCAATGGACCGCGATCGTCGCGATGGGGACCGCATTCGCCGCGGTCGCGGCCGCCGAACTCGCCGTCTATGCGATCGTCGCCGGCGACCCGTTCTACCGGCTCGACATCGATCTCGGCCATCGCGGCGCCAATCCCTATGACGACGGCGTCGCGCCAAACATCGGACCTGCAAGGCAGCTCATCCGCCCGCTCGCTTTTCTTTTGAGCGCCACCGAAACGACGCCGTTCCTCGTTCTCGGCGCCGCGGCGTTCCTCGATAAGAGCTTCCGGTCGACCTTCGCCGAAGGAACGCGCCGTGACGCCTTGCGGCTTTTTGGACTTGCCTCTTTCGTCGCCTTTGTCGGCGCCGGTTACGGGCTCAACCTCAAATCAAACGACTATTATCCGATCGTCGCCTACGCCTCGTACCTTGCTCTTGGCGCTTACGTCGCGCATCTCTTCGAGCGGCGCGGGCGCCTCGCCGGCGTGTCGGCGCTCATCGCGCTCTTCGCGCTTAACGCCGCAAGCATTGATTTCCGGCGTTATGACGAATATGCGGAGGCTCGCCAGCTTGCGCGTTATGTCCGCGCGACGGATCAAACCGTCATGACCGATCAGTCGACAGCGGTCCGGGCGCGGACGCTCTTGAGACTCGCAGGCCTGTCGCAGCGCGACGCGTCCCGCCGGATCCTGTCGCTTCGCGAGCATCGGGCGCCGTGCGGCCTCATTTACGCAGCGACGCCCGCAGGCGCGGCGCGCGCGATTCGGCCGGCTGCCGGCTGGCGCGAGATTTGGCGGGCCGATCCGCGCCGCCGGCCCGTGACGCATCGGACGCTGTCGGCGCTCGGGCTTTCCGCAATTCCCTCAAGACGGCTTCAGGAGATCTTGCGCGGCGCCGAGCCGACGGTTCTCTATGAGGCGCCGCCATGCGCTGGTTCGAGCCCGTCATGAAAATCCTTGCGCTCGATGATCTGCCCGCGCAGCCCTGGAAGAACGGCGGCGGCGTCACGCGGGAAATCGCGCGCCGCGAAGATGAGGAAGGGCTTGTGTGGCGCTTGTCGCTCGCCGATGTCGACCGCGACGGCCCATTTTCGATCTTCACCGGCGCAGAGCGCGTTCTGACTGTCGTCGAGGGCGCGGGACTTCGCCTGCGCTGCGCGAACGCGGTCATCGAAGCGCTTCCCGGCGTTCCCGTCGCCTTCAGCGGCGAGACGCCGATCGACAGCGAACTCGTTTCAGGACCGGTCCGCGACCTCAACCTGATCTATGACCCGAGGCGCGCGCATGCGTCAGTCACGCGGCTCGGCGCCGGCCGCCATCAAACGCGCGCCCTTGGGATCCTGCCGCTCGGCGCAGCGCTTCTTATCGCCGGCGTCGGCGTGGTCGCGCCGGGATCATTCGCCTTCGCGGAAGGACAAGAGATCGAGATTGAGGTTCCGCCGGACGGCGCCGCGCTCGTCGTCGCGATCGCGTGACGGTCAATCATCGGCGACAAGGGATGAGACCGCCTTTCGGTAGGCGGCGATGATCGCTTCCCGCGCGACATGCCTGCCGCCGCGCACCATGTGGCGTCCCGCCGACCAAACGTCCGTCACGACATCGTCGCCTGCCGCAAAGCAGAGACCGTCGAGCAGCCGGTCATCGCCAAGGGCGCAGAGCGACGGCGCATTGCCGTCAATGGCGACAAGATCGGCGATGCGACCGGCTTCGATCGCGCCCGCCTCGCGCCCAAGCGCCGCGGCGCCGCCCTTCGCCGCGCCGAGATAGAGCGTCTCGCCGACGCTGCCCGATCCCGCGAGCACCGTGCGCGAGAGGTCCCGAAGGCGCTGCGAATATTCAAGCATCCGCAATTCCTCGGTCATCGAAATCCGGACATTGCTGTCCGATCCGACGCCGAAGGCGCCGCCCGCGGCAAAATAGTCCGGGCCGTTGAAAGGTCCGTCGCCGAGATTGGCTTCCGTGATCGGACAAAGGCCGGCGATCGCGCCGCTTGCCGCAAGATCGCGCGTTTCCGACGGCGTCATCTGGGTGGCGTGGACGAGGCACCAGCGCCGGTCGACGCCGGCATTCCTCAGCAGCCACTCGACGGGGCGCGCGCCGAGATGAGCCATGACTTCGGCGACTTCTTTCTGCTGTTCGGCGGCGTGAATGTGGACCGGACCCTCGGGGTGCGCGGCGAGCGCGCGCGAAAGGTCTTCGGGCGACGCCGCGCGCAAGGAGTGCGGCGCAAGCCCGACGCGCGCGTCGGCGCCGAGGCGCGCGATGCTCGCCTTCGCCGCGCCGACGAGGCGGCAGAAGCGGTCGACGTCATTCCCGAATCGCGCCTGCTGAGGCTCAAGCGCCTTGCCGCCGGCGCCGCCATAGACATAAAGCACGGGCAAATGGGTAAGGCCGATCCCGGTCTGAAGCGCCGCCGCGAAGATGCGCTGCGACAGTTCGTCAATCGACGCATAGGGCGCGCCTGATTCCTGGTGGTGGAGGTAGTGGAATTCGCCGACGCTCGAAAAACCCGTTTCGAGCATTTCCATGAAGGCGAGCGCGGCGATCGCTTCGAGCTCGTCGGGCGCAATCTTCATCGCAAAGCGGTACATGAGCTCGCGCCAGGTCCAGAACGACGGGCGCCCCGCGACGCGGCGCTCCGTCATGCCCGCCATGGCGCGCTGGAAGGAATGGCTGTGGAGATTTGCGAGCGCCGGCAGCAGCGTGTCGACCCGCGCCGCGTCCGGCGGCGGCGGTGCAGTCGACACGTCGGCGATCCGGCCGTTCTCGATCCTCAAAAGGACGTCGCGCCGCCAGCCTCCGGACAGTCGCGCGCGGCGCGCGTGGATAATCGTCATCGCGCACCGCGCCTTTGGCCGCCGGCGCTTATGCGAAGCGCCACCTCCTCGATGGCGACAAGGATATTGCGCAGCGTCTCCCGCAAGCGTCCCGCCCTTTCTTCATCATAGTCAAAGGGCGGCTCTTCCGAAGCGAGATAACGGCGCTGCGCAAGCTCCATCTGGATCGCATGAACGCCGGCCTCCGGCGCGCCGTAATGGCGCGTCGTCCAGCCGCCCTTGAAGCGGCCGTTGACGACATGGCTGTAGCCGGACGCTGCGGCGGCGTCGCGCGCGGCGGCCTCTATTTCCGGCGCGGCCGTCCTGCCGTCATTGGTGCCGATGTTGAGGTCCGGAAGCAGGCCGTCGAACAGATGCGGAATGCGCGAGCGGATCGAGTGGCAGTCATAAAGGACCACGATCCCGCGCTCGGCCCTCACGCGCGCAATCTCCGCCGAGAGCGCGCGGTGGTAGGCCGCGTGATAGCGCTTGAGCCGCCGCGCGGTTTCCGGCGCGTCCGGCTCCTCGCCGAGGCGCCAGATCGGCGCGCCGTCGAAATTCGTCGCGGGAATGAGGCCTGTCGTGTTCCGTCCGGGATAGAGCGACGCCCCGGAAGGGTCGCGATTGGCGTCGATGACGTACCGGTGAAACGTCGCCCGCACGGTCGTCGCGCCGGGAAGCAGGCTCTCATAAAGACGGTCGACGCGCCAGTCAGCGTCGCGCAGGACCTGTCCTTCCGCGTTCAGCCTGCGGAAGATCTCGGGCGGAACGCGGGTTCCGACATGCGGCATGCCGAGCACGACCGGACTTTCGCCCTTGAGGACGACGACTGGCTCCGCTTCGCTTTCTTCCGTCATGCGTTCTCCGCCGCGGCCGTCCGCGCGCTGGTGCGGGCGGAGGGACTCGAACCCTCACGAGGTTTCCCTCAACGGATTTTAAGTCCGTTGCGTCTACCGGTTCCGCCACGCCCGCGCGCCGCCTCGGCGATTAGCATTCATCGCCCGTCCCGCATAGCGCCTGAGCGCCGCCTTGCAAGCATGGGCGGGCCGGCGTATCGCCACGACGCCGCCCGCCTCTTCCCCTTTCGATGTTCCGCGCCGTCGCCGCCATCTCCTCGCTCCTTCTTGCCGCCGCCATTCTCCTCGCCGGCAATGGGCTCCAAGGAACGCTGCTCGCAGTGCGCGCGCACCTTGAAGGATTTCCGACGTCGCTCATCGGCGTCTTGATGTCCGCCTATTTCGCCGGCTTCGTGCTCGGCTGCCGCTTCAATCCGGCGTTCATCAAGTCCGTCGGCCACATCCGAACGTTTCTCGCGTTGGCGTCGATCGCTTCGGCGGCGGCGCTCATTCACCCCCTGATGATCGACGTGTGGACGTGGGCGATCTTGCGGGCGATCACCGGCTTCTGCTTCGCCGGCCTCATCTTGGTCATCGAAAGCTGGATCAATGAGCGCGCGACGAACCAGAATCGCGGGCGCATCCTTTCCGTCTACCGCGTCATCGACCTGTCGGCGACGCTGGTCGGCAACGCGCTTCTTGCGACAGCAAGCCCCGCCGACTTTCACCTCTTTGCAACCGTCTCGATCCTGATGTCGATCGCGCTCGTTCCGGTCGCGTTGACGAAAAGCGATGCGCCGAAGCCCATCGAAACGGCAAGGCTCGACATTTCGCGGCTGTTCAAGGTGTCGCCGGTCGCGGCGGTCGGCGCGCCGATGGTCGGGCTCGCCAATTCCGCCTTCTGGGGCGTCGGCGCGGTCTATGCGCAAGAGCAGGGCTACGGCAACGCGGCGATCGCGGCCTTCATCAGCGCGGTCATCATCGGCGCGGCGCTTCTGCAATGGCCGTTGGGCTGGCTTTCGGACCGAATCGACCGGCGGCGCGTGATGCTCGGCGCGGCGCTCCTCGGCGTCGCGAGCGCGATCGCTCTCGCCGAATTCGGCGGGCGCTCGCCGGAACTTCTCTTTGGGTTCGGCGCGCTCTTCGGCGCCTTCATCATTCCGATGTTCGGCCTCACCGCCGCGCATGCGAACGATCACGCCGCGCACGGGGAAGCCGTCGCGACCAACGGCGGACTTCTCCTCCTGCACGGCGGCGGATCGGTCGTCGGCGCGACCCTCGGCGCGAGCGTCATGGCGGCGTTCGGCCCGCCGGCCCTGTTCCACTACATCGCGGCGATCTATGTCGCGTTCTCCGCGTTCTGCCTTTACCGGATATTCAAGCGCCCGCCGGCGCCCGACGAACGCAAAACGCCGTTCGCGCCCGTGCCGAAGAACGCCGCGCCGACAGTTTTCGAAATCGGCTCGGAAGAGAAAAAAGAAGAAGCGGCGGCGTAGCGCGTCAGCACTCGACGACATTGACCGCCAAACCGCCCTCGCTTGTCTCCTTGTATTTTCGGGACATGTCGAGGCCGGTCTGGCGCATCGTTTCGATCACCTGATCGAGCGAGACCTTGTGGCTTTCCGAAGCGCGCAGCGCAAGCCGCGCGGCGTTGACCGCCTTCACGGCGCCGATCGCATTGCGTTCGATGCAAGGGATCTGCACGAGCCCGCCGACCGGATCGCAGGTGAGCCCCAGATTGTGCTCCATCCCGATCTCCGCGGCGTGTTCGATCTCCGCCGGGCTTCCGCCCCAAACGGCTGCGAGCCCCGCCGCCGCCATCGAACAGGCGACGCCGACCTCGCCCTGGCACCCCATCTCGGCGCCGGAGATCGAGGCGCGCTGCTTGTAGAGCATGCCGATCCCGGCGGCGGTCGCGAGAAACCGGCGGATATGATCCGTATGCGGACTTCCGTCGGCGTCGCAATAATGGCGGATGACCGCTGGAATGATCCCGGCGGCGCCGTTCGTCGGCGCGGTGACGACGCGCCCGCCGGCGGCGTTTTCCTCATTGACCGCCATCGCGTAGACGTTGAGCCAGTCGAAGAGCTGCTCGCGCTCGTTGGCGAGCGGCGCTTCGACGAGCTTGGCGTAAAGCCCCGGCGCACGCCGCCGGACGCCAAGACCGCCCGGCAGGACGCCGGTCGTCCTGAGGCCGCGATCGATGCAGTCGCTCATCGCCTTCCAGATGCGGTCAAGCCCCGCGAGCGTTTCGGCGCGCGGACGGATCGCGTCCTCGTTTCTAAGGATCGCCTCGTCGATCGACAGCTTTTCGCGGCCGCAGATCGCAAGAAGCTCCGCCGCCGAGCCGAACGTCAACGGCGTCCGGTGCGGATCCTTGATCATGTCGTCCTTCGCCGGGGCCGTCAGCTGCCTTGCGCTCGCGATGAAGCCGCCGCCGACGGAGTAATAGACCTGCGCGAAAATCTCCGCGCCCGAGCGATCATGAAGCGCAAGACGCATTTCGTTCGGATGCACGCTCGGGATGATGTCGCCGCGAAGATCAATGTCCCGCGCGGTATCGAAGGCGATTTCAGGCCCGTCATGGAGCTTCAGGCGCCGTCCGGCCCGCACAAGCGCGACTGCGGCTTCCGCCTCGTCGGGGTCGGTCGCATCGGGCGAATAGCCGAGAAGACCGAGGATCGTCGCCTTGTCCGTGCCGTGACCGATGCCCGTCAGCGCGAGCGGCGTCGTGGGCGTGATGACGAACCAGAGGCCCACCAGCAGCGGGATCGAGTAGACGAACGAGTGCAT
>JACADX010000203.1 GCA_013389125.1 Parvularculaceae bacterium
CCTCAGCGCTCGGCGCGCTCATTGCGCTGCAAAGCGAGGGCCGCGGCGGCGCGAGGAACCGGGCGGCGGCGGAACGCGCGCTGATGCTGCTCGATCGACTGAAGGACGGCCTGATCGAGGGACGAATCGCCGTCGCCGACCTTGTCGCGCTCGCTGATGCTGCATCTGCGAAATTGGAAAATCCTGACGCGGAAATCGCCGCGATCTATGGCGAAATCGCGCTTCGCGCGCGCGTTGAACTTGCAAAGCTCGGGCGTTGAATCGCGTTCCGCGAAATTCGCCGGTTTCATGCGGATTTGCGAGGCCGCCGCGGCCCGCTTTTTGCGGCTTGAGGCGCGCTTGCGGCGCGACTATACAGGCCGCGCCCGATAGGGAGGGGAGCAAGAATTGGGAGCGAAAGGGCGAGTTGAGCACGTGAGCGGGAAAAAAAGAAAACCCTCGGCAAGCGATCTGACGGACTACCGGCCGAGCGAATCCGAACCTTTCATGAATGACCGGCAGAAAGAATATTTCCGGCGCAAATTGGTTGAGTGGAAGCACGACATCCTCAAGGAAAGCAAATACACGCTCGAACAGCTGCAGGAGGAAAGCCTGCATCTTCCGGATCTTGCCGACCGGGCCTCGAGCGAGACCGACAAGGCGATCGAGCTTCGAACCCGCGATCGGCAGCGCAAGCTGATCGCGAAGATCGACGCGGCGCTGCGCCGGATCGAGACCGGCGATTACGGCTATTGCGAGGAGACCGGGGAGCCGATCGGCATCCGCCGGCTGGAGGCGCGGCCGATCGCGACCCTCTCCCTCGAAGCGCAAGAGCGCCACGAGCGCTCGGAAAAGGTGCATCGCGACGACTAGGGCGCCCTTGCATTAGATATAAAGATATCCTTATATGGATGCGCCAAAGGAAAGGCGCAGCATGACCTTCCCTGCAAGGGATCCTGTTTCAGGCCGCCAGGAGCGGATCGCCCGCCTCAAGACGGCGCTCGAAGAGCGCATCCTCGTCCTTGACGGCGCGGCAGGGACGTTCATCCAGTCCTACGGCCTTGACGAGGCCGGCTATCGCGGCGCGCGCTTCGGGGATTGGAAGTCCGACGTCCGCGGGAATAACGACCTCCTCATCCTTTCGCGTCCTGAAATCGTCGCCGAAATGCATCGCGCCTATCTCGCCGCCGGCGCGGACATGATCGAGACCAACACCTTTTCGTCGACTTCGATCGCGCAAGCCGATTACGGCATGGAATCGTTGGCCTACGAACTGAATGTCGAAGGCGCGCGGATCGCGCGCGCGGCGGCGGACGCGGCGGCGGAGCCGAGCCGGCCGAAATGGGTCGCCGGCGCAATCGGGCCGACGAACCGCACCTGCTCGATTTCTCCGAACGTCAACGATCCCGGCGCGCGCAATGTCGACTTTGACTCGCTCGTCGCCGCCTATGGCGAAGCGGCGAGGGGGCTTATCGAGGGCGGCGCGGATACGATCCTGATCGAGACGATCTTCGACACGCTGAACGCCAAAGCGGCGATTTACGCCGTCGAGGAACTCTTCGACGCGCTCGGCTATGAAGTGCCGGTCATGTTGTCGGTGACGATCACCGATCAATCGGGCCGCACGCTGTCGGGACAGACGCCTGAGGCATTCTGGAATTCGGTGTGCCATGCAAGGCCGCTCTCCGTCGGGATCAATTGCGCGCTCGGGCCGGACCTCATGCGCCCTTACGTCGCCGAATTGGCGCGCGTCGCGGATTGCTACGTTTCCGCCTACCCAAACGCCGGTTTGCCGAACGCCTTCGGCGGATATGATGAAACGCCTTCGTCGATGGCGAAGCATCTTGCCGAGTGGGCGAAATCAGGTCTTCTCAACATCGTCGGCGGGTGCTGCGGCACGACGCCGGATCACATCGCCGCCTTCGCGCGGGCGGTGAAAGGCGTTGCGCCGCGCGAACCTCCATTGGTCGCGCCGGCGATGCGGCTTTCGGGACTGGAGCCTTTCGTCCTGGCGCGCTGACTTCGCGGGCGGACGGAATGCTGCTAAGGCGGCGCAATGGCTGACATCGCCCCGCAAGTCGATTGGCTCCGGCGCCTCGTCGCGCATGACACGACGTCATCGAAGACCAATCTCGATCTCATTGACGACGTCGACGTCTATCTCAAGGCGCACGGCACCGAGACGCATCGCGTCTGGAACGCCGACCGCACAAAAGCCAATCTCTACGCCGTCATCGGCCCGAAGGTCGAAGGCGGCGTCATTCTTTCCGGCCATACCGACGTCGTGCCCGTCGAGGGGCAGCGCTGGTCGACCGATCCCTTCACGCTGACGGAAAAAGGCGGGCGCCTTTACGGACGCGGAACGAGCGACATGAAGGCGTTCTCCGCGATCGCCCTTTCGCTGCTGCCGGAGATGAAAGCGGCGCGGTTGAAGCGGCCGGTCATCCTCGCGCTCTCCTATGACGAAGAAATCGGGCTTCTCGGCGCGCCGCACATGATCGCCGAAATCAAGGACAAACTGCCCGCGCCGTCGGCGGTGATCGTCGGCGAGCCGACGATGATGAAGGTGATCGACGGCCACAAGGGCATCGCCTCCTTTCGGACGACCGTGACGGGCTTTACGACGCATTCAAGCCAAACCGATCGCGGCGTCTCCGCCGTCGAGGCGGCGGCGGCGCTGATCGCGAAGATATCGGATATGCGGCGCGAGAATGAGAAAGCGGCCGATCCTCAAAGCCCCTTCTCGCCGCCCTACACGACAATGACGGTCAATGTCGTCCGCGGCGGTTCGCAGGCGAACATCATGGCCGGCGAGTGCGTCTTCGAATGGGATTGCCGCGTCATTCCGGGCGACAGCGCTTCCGCCGCGCTCGACCGGTTCAGTCGTTACGCCGAGGAGACCGAGGCGGCGATGCGCCGCAAGGCGCAATCCTGCCGGATCGTGACTGCGCCGCGTTCAAACGCGCCGCCCTTGACGCCGTCGCCTGACAATCCCGCCGCAGACCTTGCAAAGGCGATCACCGGGCTTAACGCGACTGATGTCGTCTCCTATTGCGCTGAGGCAGGACAATTCCAGGAAGCGGGATTTTCGGCCGTCATCTGCGGGCCCGGATCGATTGACCAGGCGCATCAACCCGACGAGTATATTGCGATCGATCAAATTGCTGAGGGTACGGCGTTCATCCGCAAGCTGATCGCACGGCTTTCCGCCTAATCCTCGGGAGAATTCCATGACCTCGCTGCAAGCGGCCGCCCTCTGGATCGGTCTTAATGCGATATTCCTCATCTTCATCAGCTGGCGCGTCGGTCAGGGCCGCATCAAGCACAAGATCAATCTCGGCGACGCCGGGAACGACGACATGCAGCGCCGCATTCGAGCGCAGGGAAATTACATTGAATACGCGCCGGCCGCGCTTCTCGGCCTCTTCGTCCTCGCTCAGCTTGGGCTCGCCGCGAACGCCATCCACGCGCTCGGCGGATTCTTCCTGATCGCGCGCGTTTCGCATTTCATGGGCCTTGGCATGGGCGTCTGGCCGATGGGACGCTTTATCGGGACGCTCTCGACGATGTTGGTTTTGCTCGCGACCGGCGCGCTGCTGATCTGGAAAGCGCTTGCGTAACGCGGCGTTAACGAGGATTGAGATTTTAACGCGCCGGCCGCGTTTTACGGCGAATTTACCCTGACCTGAGACCCTTCCTTCGATTGCGTTTGAAGAAGTCGAGGGGCGTCGGTGAAGCGTATCACACATTGTCGCGCGTGCGGATCCGCTGCGCTCTCGCCGGCGTTCGCGCTTGAGGGCGCGAGCCTCGAGACCGCGCGGAAGGGAATACTCGGCCGGGCGAAGGCGGAGCCTGTCGAGTTCGTCCTTTGCGATCCCTCAAGGGACGTTCACGCCTGCGGCCTTCTGCAAAGCGCCCACGCAAGCGAAGCGCCGCGGCGGCGCTCAGCTCCGTCCGGATCATTCCGGACGACGCGGTCGAGCCTGCGTTCTCTCGCGACCGAGAGCCTTGAACTGATTTCCGGCCGCGACTGCGCCGCGCTTGATATCGGCTGTTCCGACGGGACGCTGCTTTCGTTCTACCCCCGGTGGGTCGATCGTTACGGCGTTGATCCTTCCGATGACGTCGACGACGTCGGCGAATGGGCCTGGACGGCGAAGGCGTCCTTCCCGTCGCCCGACATCGACCGCGCCTTCAACGGCAAGAGGTTCGATCTCATCACAGCGTCCTCAGCGCTTGAAGAGATTGAGGAGCCGCGCGCGTTCCTGGCGCGAGTCAAATCGCTGCTGGCGGCGGACGGCGTATTCGCGATCGAAACATTATACGCGGCATTGATGCTGACGCGCACCGCCGCCGACGCATTCGCAAGCGGCGTCAGCGCGGTATACACGATCAGCGTGCTTGAACGCGTGCTCCGTGATTGCGATCTCAAGATATTCCGCGGCGCGCTGACCGAAAAAGATGGCGGCTCTTTGCGCCTCTTCGTCACGCATGCGGACGCCTCCGATTACGATTTTGATCCATGGTATGAGCGTCTCGCCCAGCTGTGGGATGAGGAGAACGCTCTCTCCTTAAGGTCCCGCGCGCCTTACCAGGCGTTTGAACGACGGGCTGAGGAGGCCCGCAGCGCGTTTGCAGCGATGTTGACCGGCATTTGCGCCCGCGGCGAGCGCGCGCATCTGTTCGGGACGGATGCCGGCGCCGCAATGCTCTATTCATGGGCCGGCAAAGGCGCGCGCGCGATCGAGGCGGCGATCGGGGTCGGCGAGATCGCGGAAGGCGCGCGGCTCATGACCGGCGGACCGATCATCATTCCCGAATTGGAATCACGCGCGACCGAGCCCGAATATCTGATCGCGCCCGCCGCGCTGAAGCGCGAAGTCCTTGAACTTTGGCGCGACCCGATTTTGCGCGGCGCGAAGGTTCTCTTCGCGCTGCCAAGCCCGCATGTCGTCCATGCCGGAAACTACGCCGCCGAATTCGGCAAATCGCTGACGGGCGGCGACGGCGCCGGCGGCGCAGACAGCCTCCGCGCTATCCTGCGCGCGGCGGGCGGCCTGCGGCTCGTCGCGGACTCGACAGGTCGGCGAAGCGCCTAGGTCTCGGGGCGACCAGGCCGCCGAGCTTGCGACAGTAAGGCGAACTCGCGCGCATTACTCGACGCCGGCGACCCAGCCGATGCACGACGCGACGTCGTTGAGCCCGTGTTCGCCGAGGCAGAACGCCTCCTCATAGGGCGCCCGCGTCGCCGCTATGCACTGCTTCAGCGTCAGCTGCGCGAAAGAGAGACATGAGTTTGATCGGTCGTTCTTTGCGTAGACCGAGACCGTCTTCTCATTGACGCCGCTCACGGCGTATCGCGCCGCAAGGTTGAGGACGCGGTTCATGATCACTTGGGCGTTCGGCTCGTTCATGTTTCCAGCGCCCGCGCTCTTGCCCCATTCCGGGCTCCAGGCGGCGTCGCCGCTCGCAAGGCCTGGCGTCGTCACGCCCTTTTCCGTGGTGGAAGCAAGGGACGGAATCATCGCCGACGGACGCGCGCGCGCAAACGACTCGGCGTCGTTTATCCGTGAGGCGCTTGGGGAGATCTTGGCGACGCCCCATTTCGTTTTCTGCATGGCGTAGGCTTGTTC